>NZ_LOSX01000055.1:0-34163 GCF_001521985.1 Burkholderia sp. RF4-BP95
GGAGTGGTGCATGAGTACCCGGATTTTTCTGGGTTGATTGGCCTGGGCAAGGAAGGGCAACGGCCTACCATTCCATCCCCAGGAACACGCAGGGCATCATCAGCCGAACGAATCGGCGGTTCACGGAGGCATGCCATCGCCGCCGATACGGCGTCCTCGCGGTCATCGACGGCGCTGATCGCGCGACGCAGGGTCGCGGGTGACAAGAGCAGATCCACAATGGATGTGGTCCTCCGTGGATGCGTTCCACGGATCGCGCCGCACCGAGATGCGTGAGGCGAGGGCGCGTGGTCGGCGGGAAGGTCGCGCCTCCCGATGTCCCGGACGGGGAGCGCCATGCAGGATAAGCTGCGAACGGGGAAAGCAACCGCCCACAGAACCATGATGGCGCATGGGGCGTGTCGCCATAAGCCGGAAACTGATGAAGCACAATCAGAATCGACTGATTTTAAGCGGCGAAGATCCGGCCTTGCTTGTGCATTGGAACCGGATATTTCTTATTGCAATTTAGGCTGGCGGTGACTCAGCTTAGGATGGGCCCGATGTTGGGTGGCCGATATTTCATAATAAAACCATGATTAAAATTAACCGCTGCAAAGGCGCCGTGCGTCGCACAAATTTGGGATGCACCAGTCGATCGACGGCAGGATGGGCAGGACGTGTGGTGCTTGGGCGACTGGGAGACGGTTGACGACGCCCAACGTCGAGACGCCGCGCAGCGATGCGGTATCGGTACCCGACGGGTGATGTGACGGCCGAGCGGGCGGCGAATAGCGATGGTTGGCCGCCAGGATGTTGTCAAGCCCTTGTCAGTCAAGGCTGTCAGGCGGATTGCGTACCTGCATGGGGTGCAGGCGAGCGGCGCGTCGACAGCGTGATTGATGCGGGCACACTGCTCCGTGCGTAGGACAGCCGGTACTATCTGGTCACCGCGAACGTGACGTTGCGTGAGACCACGGCTGCAGTGCCGGTGCGCGCGCTGGGCCTGGCAGGCGGCACCGACCAAGAGTCGATCGCGTGGCTGCGCCAGTGCATGATGCGCGAGTATCTCCCGGTGCCCGATGGTGGCAACGCCGACGACTATGTGACGTGGGGGCTGGAGGTGCCGAGTGTGACACGCGCGCGGTGCGCCCCGAATTAATTGGGGCTCGGCGCAGTGGGGGCGGCACGACGACCCCAAACCGATTGCGGATGGCGCGGCGTGTGCGGTGGTCGACGTGCATATCGAAACGCGCCGGCCGGTCACCGCCGAGGTATGTGGCGGTGGATCGCAAAGAAGCAATTGCCGAAGCGAATCGCGTGCGGAACGCGCTCAAGTCCTTGTAGGCATTGCTTTTTGCTGGGCCCGGACCCCGCAGGGCCGGAATTCACCGGTTTCTCGATACGTAAAGTGCGTATAACACGTATTCATTATTCCCAGAGGCCACTATGCCGACCATCACCGCTACCTAACTGGCTCGCCACACGCGCCAGATCCTGGATCAGGTCACCCAGCGAGGCGAAACCGTGGTGGTCGAACGCAATCGGACCGTAATCGCGCGCCTGGTGCCCGCCGAACCCGTCATGAATGCCACGCAGGCGCTCGAGGGCCTGCCGCTGAGCCTCGGTGCCGAATGCGGCCCGCTGGCTGCACGACAGCCGCGCTGGCTTCGACGATGGAGTGCGTGATCCGTGGGCATGATCATTGACAGCTGCGTGTGGGTCGGACTCGCCGGTGGTACCGTCAAATCACGCCCCGTGATCGACACCGCCGGCGATGCACCAGTGTTCATCTCGACGATCCCGTTGGGCGAACTGGCGTTTGGCGTGCAATCATGCGCAGACGCCACCGAGCGTGCGCGGCGGGCTGCCCATCTGCGTCAGCTCGAGCGGCGCCCCGTGCTCGACATCACGCGCCACACCGCGGCCGCGCTCGGCGTGCTGGCGGCTGCTGTCAAGCAGGCAGGCCGCTCGCCGGGCCCTCGCTATAACGATCTGTGGATCGCGGCGCCGGCGATTGAGCACGGCTACGCCCTGATGACGCTGAACGTGGTGGATTTCGCGGACCTGCCGGGATTGACCGTGGTCGTGCCGGCGACCGCTAGCACAAATTGACCGATCCCGTTACGAGACCCCATGCCCACCTTGAAACTGACCGCGCGCGTCGAACACGACATTCGTGAGCGCTCACGAAAGCGACGACGCTCAAACCGAACCGCTACGAATGCGGCCTCGCAGTCGGTGCCGCGCTCGGCGCCCTAGGTTATTGGGGACGTCACCCTTGAGATAGGCGTGTCGGCGCTCGACACCCCGTACCGGGCCGATCGTGCGCGGCTGAAAGCGCTCATCTTCGTGCCGGCCGGCACGCAAACCTAACCGGAGCCTGTGACGCGCAACGAATGCGACCAGCAGGCCGACGTGTTCTGGGTACGTCGGCCCTGTCAACAGGAGCCGAAATCACGATCCCGAAGCGTATCTGCGTCATGTGCTGGCGCGCATCGCCGATTACTCGATCAACCAGATTGATGACCTACTGCCCTGGCGGCTGGCACAGGATCTGGCTTGGTCCTCGTACAAGATTGGCGCGTCGGCGCAATCTAGGACAATCGAGTGCATGCGAATCTCGCGCCACTCCTTGAACAGCTTGAGCGTACGGCCTTGCGGCCATAGACGCTCGTCGACATACCGGTCCTCAAGCGTGCGTTCGAAGATTACCTGCCAGTGCTTCTGCAACCAACGCTTGTCAGCAGCATCGGGATCATTGCCGGATGAGGGAACCAGAAAGGCGTTTGCGTTCTCGCTGGCTTGCGCCAGTGTCAAGGCCATGTCGGGGGCGGAATCGTCGCTGTTGATCCAGGCTACGAACGGAACCCACTATGGCAATAACCAGGTTCGCGATAAGGCGTGGCTCCACTGGCATCTCGGCGATCTCGATTGGAAAGCCGCCATGCTAAAGCAAGACGGTGGCAGCGCCACTCTTACGTTCAAATGGGAAGTAAAGTTGGATCTTTTTCGGGCGTTACGATCAGGAAAGCTCGGGCCCACTAAACGGGGTGCCCTCAAGAAACGGATTTTTACGTACGCTAAGCCTTCAGGCCAAGGGTTTCGAGCGTCTCTGCGTAACCCGGAAGATTCCTTCGACTTAGGAGCCTGCCGATTAGCTTCTGGCTCCGCTTGCTATTCACTCCATACGTCGCCGAATCAGCATGTGAGGCGCTTTCGGAAGAAGACGACACGCTCGGTTTCCTCGAAGCCGAGAGCGCAGTGCAATGCCTGAGCGCGGACATTGTCTACCTGTGTATCGGATGCGAATTCGGTGCAGTCATGTGCGGAGCCCCATTGACCGATGGCGGCACACAATGCTTTCGCAATGCCTACCCGGCGCACATTTGGCATGACGTAGATGCCTTCGAGAAAGAGCACAGGTGATGTCTTGCAACCGTTGACGTAGTCGTGATGCACTGCGGCTTCGGCGAAACCAATCGGCGCACTATCGGAAGAAAAGGCAATGAATGTCGCATAGCGATGCTGGTCGGCCAGCAGCCGCTGGGTTTCGAGAATGTGCTCGTCGTCGCTCACGTGTTGCCAGAGCAAGCGTCGCAGCGAACACCACGCACCAATGTCATGGGGTAAAACAGCCCGAACCGTAAATGAGACAGAAGGCATGCTTGAATGGGTAATCGATTTAGCGACGGTTTGTCAGATTGGAGCATACCCTATCCTGATGTCAGGAAACTCTATCAGAAACATCAGGATAGGGCTATCTTCTGAATTGTTTGACACGTCATGCCGAACGCCATCGATTTCAGGGCTGACATTTTCACTGGATTGTCCCGTCGTGAAGAGCGGTCAACGAGTCGGCTATGTGCGGGTCAGTTCGTTCGAGCAGAGCGCCGAGCGTCAGCTTGACGGCGTCGAACTGTGTCGCATCTTTACCGACAAGGCGTCGGGCAAGGACACGTGACGGCCACAGCTCGATGCGCTGCTGAGTTTTGTGCGAGCCGGCGACACGGTGGTGGTTCACAGCATGGACCGGCTCGAGCGAAACCTCGATGATCTGCGGCACATCGTCCAATCGCTCACGCAGCTCGATGTACGCATCGAATTTACAAAGGAATGCTTGGCGTTCACGGGGGAAGACTCACCCATGGCGAACCTGATGTTGTTGTCAGTGATGGGAGCGTTTGCAGAGTTCGAGCGCGCGTTGATGCGGGAGCGCCAACGCGAAGGCATTGCGCTCGCGCGTCAGCGCGGCGCGTATCGCGGCCGCAAACCAACGTTGTCCACGCACAGGTCGCGGATGTGCGGCGTCGCGTCGAAGCCGGCGAACGCAAGGCACAGATCGCGCGTGACTACGGGATAAGCCGGGAAACATTGTCCCAGTACCTGCGCTCGCCGAGGTGACACATGCCTCGTCGGGAACTCCTTACGTCCGCTCAACGCTTCGAGCTGTTCGCCTTTCCCGAGGACGAAAGCGAGCTGATCCCGCTTGCCACGCTATCGAAGGAAGATTTCGCCTTTGTGAGGCAACATCGCAGCGATCACAACCGGCTCGGCCTGGCTGTTCTCATGATCCATTTGCGGCATCCCGGTCGGGTGCTGGGTCCGAGCGAGAAGCCGCACGCGCCTGTGCTCGGTATTATCGCAACTCAATTGCGGGTTTCGCCAGCCGTGAGGGATCTGTATGTCCAGCGTGACGAAACCCGGCGTGAGTATCTGCAGGAACTCCTTGCCCGTTCAGGGCTTGTCCAGTTTACGCGCCGACACTATCGCGGGCTGTCCGAGTTTCTGCTGCCCGTCGCCATGCAGACGATTCAGGGTATCGTGCTCGCGTGCGCCGCGGTGAATGAACTGCGACGTCAACGCGTGTTGCTGCCGCCCATCGCTGCGCTCGAGAAGCTTTGCGTGGCAGTGGCGACCAAGGCCGAGCGTGAAGTGTACGGGCTGCTCACCGAGCCATTGACTGATGAGCAACGTGCGGCTCTCGACGCGCTTTTGCCGCCTTACGGCGAGCGCCCTGTGAGCAAATTGGCGTGGCTGAGGCAATCGCCTGAGGGCCCCAGCGCCAAGGCCATGATCGCGCATATCGAGCGGCTGAAGGCGATCCGCGAGCTTGGCCTGCAGCCTGACGCCGGTCACAGTATCCACCAGAACCGGTTTCTGCGGCTTGCCCGCGAAGGCGGCCAGACCGCCGTCTATCAGATCGAGGAGTGCGAGACCGACAGGCGCATCTGAATTACCAATCGCCTGCCGCGTTCGCACAGCGCTTCTATCTGAATCAGATCGCCGCTTAACCCGTTGGCCTCCACGAATTCCGTCCGACCTCAATCAATGGTCGTGCGGTTTATTCGCAAGACATTTTTTAAGTCTTATAGACAGTCCGCACCATCACGTCCATTGACTTCATCGAATGTTTTGTACGTTCAAAAACCGATCATCGCGCTCGCTTCACGTAAAACTTCCTCAGTCATCGTGCGAGAATCAACACATCTCCCTCAATATGGCTCTGCGAGGTCCGGTCGTGCGTCGAAATTTCCTTCGCCATCGAGGTTTTTTCCAACCCCAAAGCACTCTCCGAATCGCATTGTCGATAGCGTCATCCCGGCGTCGTCCTGCAAGACTCCGGCCTCACCCGCACCGCACGGCCCCTTGTAGCCAGCAAGTCGACCATACTCGGCGAGGTAAGGAAGCGGGTATTCAGATTTCCCTACGGCGCTGCTTTAATCTGCAATTGAGACACAACCGACTCACGTTGAAGCGGCCACCCATCGTCCGAGCGGAGCGCAGTCTACCATTACGGTCGATCAATGCCGATGCCGACGAATTCACACGGAGGAATTTCCTGCGACCGAAGGTAATAGACACGTCGGCGCCCGCGTGACCGGCATACGATGTCCCGCAAGCGCTTCTCATCGGACTCAGCCTCGTGAATTGGATCCAAGCCGGTCGACATCCTCTGGAGCTATGCCCTAACCACAAAGGAGAGCCATGCCCTCATCCGTTAGTCAACACCGCAGATCCTCAGGCAAGCACTACAACAACACTCAAAGGTATGTTGGGGACGATGTCAGTCAGGCACGAACGAATGCCATTGCACGCACACCAAGCAACCCTGTTGCCCACGCCCAAGCACATCTCATACTGCTGGGATTGCTGTCGATTTCGAACGCAGCCCACTCGGAGAGACTTGCGGACAATACGACCACCCGCGGTGCGCGGCACCCCAACGGCGAAGCATCGACTAAGAATCAATGCGACGCTGGCACACATATACAGAGCCCGCGGCTCGGAGGTGCGGACAGATCTGCAGGCGAAGCGATGACGCTATATTGCTCTATCTCGCCATCACGTAGGACATGGGCTCACGTTCCACGAGACTTGCCTCCAGCTTCCGTTCCGCAAGCGACCGAAGCAAGCGATCGATATCAAGGCCCCTTACGTTTAGTGTGCGCAGGTCAGCTAGAGCACGACCTTGGAGTTGAATCGGGGCAGACGTGGTATCGACGGACATGGGACTGGATTAACGCGTTTGATCCACTGATCTTCCCCGCCTCTCATGCGAGGAATCTCGAAGAAGAACGAAATCCGCGTGAGCGCTTCTGGAGGCAACGGCTACAGAACCAACTGAACTCCGAAATCTATTCGAACGTTCAAATTGATCAGACTGCCGAATCGAACCCGCTACCATCAAGTGCCGAAGCTGACTCCGCGAGCAAAGGCGAAATACTCGAATGGCTCCTTGACGAGCACATCATCTCAAGGTTACAAGTTGCTCGCGCTCACTCGGCAATGTACCTGCTACGCGAGAACGGCGAGCTAGTCGGGACGCTCGAGTCCTGCGCGTATCAGCGCGGTGAGTTTCTTGACGAAATACTGAATCACCGCGGCCTAGTGGTTGGCCTCATCCTGCTCAAATGCCTCCCGCCTCGTCACTCCGGAAGACCGTCCGTCGATATCGTAGGCCTGCCTCCTTCAATTGCGAGTATCCTCCACGACTACTACAGTACAAGTGGAACTGAACGAATGAGGATGGACAACGAACTCCGAGATTCTGCGAGTTTGCCACCATTCGGAACGTCTTTGAACGTCGACGAGGCGTGGCAGACCATTCAGTCTGCACTGTTCCAACCAACACCCAACTCGACTGATCCGACACCGACTCCTCCAGCGACAGCATCCTCTATCGTGCTGCGCGATATGGATACCGGGATACATCGCGCAGTGCAGCTTGAGCTATTGGGTGAAGATGGCTTCTGGTACCCTCTGCGCTATAGCGGCGACGATAGTTTTTCGGCCACGGTCCCCGGCGCCCCGTCTGATGTGGTGACTCTTGACAGCGAAACGGGGAAAGCGCGCTTCATGAAGGGATGGAGCGGGCACTACGACAGCTTATTCGACGTGCAAATCCGGGACGAATCTCCATTCGTTACCATCCTCGGCGTTCCGAGGCAAATTCGCCGTGTATGCCTTGGAAGCGATTGCTTTCTCAGCTATCCAGAAATCTATGGGACAGCTGTTATGGGAAACAGCGACGATCACTGCCCGGTGTACATCAACCCTCTATCAAGAACATGGCACCCACTCATCGAGAACGATACTCCGATTCATAATCGAGACGAAGTAAGAATTCTCGAGTTGATCGCAGAACCGCCGCGGCAAAATGTCATATATGGCCGGCCTGAGCATGTCGACACCAAAGCCGGCCCTCGATTCCGGGTGATGAATCCAAGTAATAGCGACCCGTTAGAACAGTACGAAGTAGTCGAAATGCTAGGGATGCTCATACCGGCCAGAAAAAGGTTGGCCAAAAGCAATGCTACTTTGTATGAAATCTTCGATCGCAATGATCTTCTTGGTGAGTGCCATTCCATCAAGTGGAACGGTTCGCGCTGGGCGTTCGATCACGACGCAACATCGCCGCCCCACGCCTACTTGTCAGCGCAACCGAAAACAGTGCTCCCTGAGCTTACGCCAGCGACGTCGACTGACTTGACGCCCCCCGAAATCGCGCCCTGGGCCCCTAACCCCGAATTCCCGTTACACGAGCGTCATGAGAGTTCAACCGGCGTATCGACGGAGGATGGTAAGACCCGTGGATCCGAACATGCCAATTCCACGATGGATCCGCATGATGCCAGTCTCATACTGAGACGCTTTTTCCAGATATGGAGCGAAGTCTTTCCGAATATTCGCGATATAGCACGTTCCAAGTTGAAGGCCGAGATCAAAGCCCGTACTGATGTCGACGTTGATCCAGATCGGGTCTATTTCATGCGTTTTGATTCCGCCCAGAGTGACCCGGGAACCATAACGGGATGGGCGCATATTGGCAAACCGGCAGAGGAGCGTGCTCTAACAACTAGTCTGCTCACGAACTTTCCTGCAAGTGCCGTCGAGCACCCGTGGGTCGTCGACCAGCTTTCCGGAATTTACTCGGTTAAGTCCACGGAGGCAGAGCGCTTCGATGGTAAGAACGAGGTTCGAATTCGACCATCGCAATTGATGAAAATCGTTCGCGAAATCGACTTCTATGAAGTTGCGCGACACCAACTTCAACAGGTGTGGCGCATGATTGATCTTCAAGAAATCCAAAACGCCGTAGTCCTCGTGAGTAACCTCGCCACACCTGCGAACAACATGTCTTCAATTGACATAAGCTACGTGTTGCGTGGCGTACGGTACTTCGATAACAAACCGCGCGTCGATGTCTACTACTTCGATATCAACGGGTATGCAGCAACCGATATGCTCGTATTCGAAGACGCGCTTAGCAAGCACGTAGTGCTCTACTTGCCGCGCAGTCGTCGTGCGCTTTTCTCATTCGCCAACGAGCATGAAATGCGGCAATGGGTCCTAGATGGCTGCCGCATTCCAGATCGCCGCGACGACATAGCGCAACATTTTTCATTGTTTGACCGTCAGGACGGTGCAACCTATAGCGGCGTCGACACCTGGCTGTCAACGTTTGCGGAGGACCGACGAGGCAGCTATCTCCGAAACATATTCAGCCGAAAAACAATCATCACCGAAAGAGGCGTTTTCCGCGCAATGGCAGAACGACAGAAGGCCCGATCTTTCAGCGATCTCGATATCGCTGTCAAGTCTGATTCTGAAGTGGACCGCGACCGCGCAATTCTCTATTCGGATGCCTTCAATACAATACTGCCGAATCCCGTAACGCCATTTGTGAGTCTTGGGTTGCACATGGACGCAGCCATCAACGGTGATACCCCGGAAGAACGCGTGGCAGGGATGGCCGGCGCGCTAGCGGATACCGGGAACGTCGCGTTCATGGCCGTTCAGGCAGGGATCGCCAAAATCTTCGACGGTGTCATAGGTTTCGATAGCGATGCATTCCACGCCGCCGTCCGGGAGAACCTCGGTAGGCTGTCAAATGCTCACACAATTGAATGGAGCCAGGGGCGATGGATTGCGAACGCCGATACCTCCCCGCGTGCCTCCGATCAATTGCGCAGGCGCGTGACGCCTGACATGTATGCGCCGGAAGTGACGGACGCCCAGCTAACGTTGCCCGATCAGTTGGGCCTACGTTCGGCAGCCGATGGAAGTAGGTACCTAAAAATTGAGGGACACCATCTGAAGATATCGAAATGGGGCGGCGCAGCGAACCGCTACTTCATCACCGCGGAAAATGGTCGAAAGATTGGGCTGCGCTTTGATGCCGGCAGGTTCCGCTTTGAAACGATCGCTGAACGGCTCGACATTCTCTTTCAATTCGGGCTCGGAGGTAAAGGGAGCAAGCTTTCATTTAACGGGGCGAGAAGAACCGGCGACTCGCGCGGTGCAGCCAGGACAGGTCCACGAGGCAATGCCCCTGCGGAACCCGCGAGTGCACCACCATCTGACTATTTCGAGCCTCTTTCGGGCGTTCGACATTCGACGCATCGAAATGGAGAAGCAGTATATTCAATGGCCCAACAAGATACATTGCGACGGCTGTCGACTCCCATCTCAAGCAGCAACACCTACAAGCAAGTCCCTAACAATAATCCTGCCTTCTATGGGAGCGGTAATCTCTATGAAGTCCGCAGCTCCGCGAAATCGTCGTCAGTTGAATCGGCCTATTCCGTTGTCGAGATGAATGGCCTACTCGTTCCGGCTAGGGAAAACTTCATCGAGGGACACGGAAGCAGCTACGAAATCTACGACCTGCATGCGCTCGACAAGCCGGGACTGTCGATTGAATGGGAGGACTCACGTTGGATATTTGAGCCGCCGACGTCCCGGCACCTCTCGACTGATCTGCTCGAGCGAATGCGGGAAATCAGTCCGGCCGGTATTGACGCTCGGCAGCTTTCTTCTCCGGACAGCATCGGACTACGTTGGGACGTTAGAAACCAAGTCTATGTGAAGATCGACGGAGGGTACGTTGCACTGAAGCAATTCCACTATCACGGAAAACAACAACTGTACGGTGTCTGGTCAGACAACGCACCGACAATGACCTACACCGCTGGAGCCTTTCGGCTGCTCCCCGGCAGCGATTGGAGGCTCGCGAAAATTCCGCTGGAGGTTTACAGCGTCCCAAACGAATTCGAGACCTTTATGGCAATGTTTGAACATTGGCCCTCGCGTACCTGGCGTTTACGCGGTGGCCTTCGCCGTGCAGACGCTGACCCTAGATTTCACGAAGCGATCGTGCTCGCACGGCGACTCAATACTGATGCCGCGACATTCTTTAAACACCACCGGCAAACAGTCCGAACTGCCGAACCCTTGCTTTCGGAAAGTGCGACGGATTATCAAGTCCTCGAGACGCTGTTCAAAAACAAGGATGGTATTGTTTTTGGGGAAGAGCACGACAAAATTGCTACCGTGAGGGCACTCATCGAAAATATTGAAGAGTTCAAGCGTCTAGGTGTAGTAACCTTGTACCTTGAGGGATTTTTCGCTGATTTCTCAGGGGCAGAACTGGAGAGCTATTCTTCAACACCGGGTGCGTCGATGCCAGAGCACATCGAGCAATGGGCCGATATTCTTTCCAGCGGAGAGGGTCTCGATCCAAACGGGCGATACACAAAACGAGAGTTGATTCGCCTCGCACACGCCAACAACATCGAAATCCGTCCGCTCGACTGCATTGCAAGCTATTTTGGTTCATTCTTTCCATTTTTCGACTACCAGTTCTTTCGTACGCGCCTAAAGATGATGAACTATTTTGGCGCGGCGACGATTGTCCAGCATCGCTGGGCAAAAGGTGGAGGTAAGTGGATCGCGCTTACCGGAGCCTCACACATCAACATGAAACACGGGATTCCGGGTTTGGCGGAACTCACGGACAGCTTCGGCATTCGAGTGAAGGAAGGCTCTCGGCTGGCACAGTCGAGCATCTCGCCCGGTCGTAACCTACACCGCAATATTGACTTTCACTACGATTACGTTTGGCTTCGCCCTGATACCCGCCACCCTGCGGTCCTCCGCTCGGACAACACTCGTCTGTGGGAAAACGCGCAGGCGACTCTTGGGCAGGTGCAACTCGATCTATATGAAATACCAGATCGAGCTGGCTGGCGAGACGCTATGGCCGAGAAGGTGATGGAATATCGCGGATTGGATCAAAGGTACGCCGATCTCAGCGCGAGTAGGCAAGAAAAAGACCTGCTGCAGGCATTTTTCCGACAACGCGAAGCTCTGCGGGAAGAGGCGGTCCAATTTTTTGAACAGCTGCCCAACGATGACACTGCATTGACAAACCCCTTACCGCTAGCTATCGATCCGATTCAATCTGACTCAAGTATTCTAAATGCGTTATTTAGCAAAAAAGAGGGGATCGTGTTCGGGGAATCACGCACGCAAATTGAAAGCAAGAAGTTGTTGATCGAGAACATGTCAAGCCTAAGGTCAGCGGGCGTTAAGACACTATATCTTGAACAGCTTCTCAGCGACGTCCACCAGGCTGACATTGATGCCTATCTTCGAGCGTCGGATGCAATAATGTCTCCGAAGCTTCGCGCTTACCTTGATGACATGTCCGCCGGAGTTGGTATCGATCCTGACGGCCCCTATACATACCACACCCTAATCGAACGAGCACGCAGGGATCGCATCAACGTGATAGCACTTGACTGTACAGCGAGCTACAAGGTAAGCGACCTATTGGGCGATTACCCGAATGCACGCGGCCAAATGATGAACTACTACGCAAGCTCAACAATATCCCAACATCAAGCGGCTCTAGGCAATACGAAATGGATAGCACTTGTCGGGAATTCACATACAAACACCTTTTCAGGTATACCAGGGATTGCTGAGCTGACCAACGGCATTGGCGTGCGCGTCGAGCCAGACGACACGCTCTTGCGATCAACGTTTCTTCCGGATGCTGGAAGAGAACTCTGGGATATTCGATATGGTAAAACAAGCCTGCGGGCTGACTATGTCTGGATACGCCCGTCCGCCCAGTCGACCCCAGAAGATCTATAAGTTCATCAGCGAACAGCTCGACGCAACACTGGATATTTGGACCGACGAACAGGCAAGCGCATCCCCATCTGGTCGATCATTTATCAGACATCATTCAAGTTTTTCTGCAGGCACGACACGCTGGTGTAGACAACATTCTAGGCGGGGACGAGAAAATTCCCCTGATCCGGTGGACTGCAACTCCCTCCAAATTCCTGTCGAAGATGGCGCTTCAAATCGTTCGAACAGAGAACAGCGAGATCGGCACCGGGATCATCGACATCGTCCAGGTGGCGCAAGGCAGCGGACCATTGACGCTTGGTTTGGTCTGGATTCTCATCGGCCTGTTCACACTCGGTCAATCGAGGTCAAGTCACGCCCATCACGCAAGGAACGACTTTGACAATATTGCTCGATGGGTCGTCAGAATGTTCCAGGAAGGCGTGTCTATGTTGCTAGGTCTGGGGGTGGTCACGGCTCTTGCTTGGTTGACCAAAGGCGACGGGAGCGCTGCGGCACTAACGGCCCTATCCGCAGTGCTTGCGGTCAGTTTCCAATTGTTCGCCTGCTGTGTGCATGCTTCCCGGAAAGGGACCTCGGATTGAATCGGAAAACACATGGTTCGTCGAAAATACAAAAGAAAAAGTCACCTTGCAGAGGCGATAAATCGCTCAAGTCCGGGATGGCAATTGTTTTGGTCCGTTGTCGTTGTTCGTGTCTTCGTCTTCTCGATGGTGATGTACTTCTCTCACTGAAAGATCGGAAAACAAATGCAGAAATTGCTTGCGGCAAAAAAGCGTATGACGAGGACAACGGTAACGACCCGATCCGACTCTCCGACTATATTGCGGCTCTCGACGCATTCGAGTCCATCGTCGTGAAGGTTCATGGATGATCACCGCTGGGCGTTCCTCGTCTGGACGCGCTTCGGTTTCGAGCGTGGGATCGCACGGTTTTCACTTTTCCATGACCGCGCGCATTGCGTCGGATTGAAGCGCGCGATGTGCCGGGTGCGCGCACGCCGACAATTTCTCCGGAACAAATTTCGATATCCGCTTCCCGCCAGATTTGGCGATCGCCGTCGAAGTAGGTGGTATGTTCGATGACCCAGCGCGCACCAGACCGGATGGCCTGCATTTCTTTCGGATCACACGAAAACGCCTGCCGTTCGCTCTGACGGTGATTCACTATCGTATCCGCGTGCATGGTGGAAATTTTTGCGAGTGTTGCTGTCCACGAGTGGCTCGCCGTCAAAGTTCTTGCGCAACGAGAATCTTTGCAAAATACTCGCGTTGTACGGCTGGCAAGTTGAGCCCCACGGCGTCGGCCGGATCCTTGATAAACGAGATGGTTGACAGTTCCGGGTCAGTCTGACATTCGAGGAACGATGTGATTCTTTCCGAAACTTCGGATCTGGACCACTTCAATCGAGCCTCTTTGAAAAAAGCGCACCGCACATCGTTCTCGATTCGCGTCCACCCGTTGACCAACTCGTAGTCCGTGCGAGTCAAGCCGGTTTCTTCTTCCACCTCGCGGGCCAGGGAACGTTCCAAAGCAACGGTTCCGTCCGGCATGACGTCGTCATCATTCAAGGTCCCGGACGGGAAGTAGGTCAAGCCAGCGTTCGATGTGTGCGACGCCATTGTACCAAGTACATAAAAACCATCAGATGTCCTGATTGCAGCGATTGGAAAGCATAGCTTTGCGCTTCTGTCAGGATGGTCGAGTTCTCTCCATGCCATGAATGCTGCATAAGTAGTTCGAAGTAGGTCCACCTGCAACAATTGATCGTCACCAGTGGCGTCGTAGGACATCAGCACTGGGCCATTGAAAATTTTTGGTTGGTTTTCCTTCAGGAAAGTCCAGATCCTGGAAATGTCGGACGAACGTGTAGTCTCGAAATTCCAGTGAACTTGAGGATCTAGTCTCGCCGACACAGACGAGTACTTGTGAAAAATGCCCATTGCTTCCCTCGACAAAGAAGTTCGTTCCGCCGCTACAGGATTCGCTGCTCTACTTCCGCCTCGACATTGAAGTGTTTCTGCATCTCGCTCTGCATGAAATCGATCAGCTGGCAAATGTCGTATGCTCGTCCGGGACGTCGAACAACAATGAACCCAGCGTGCTTGGGCGAGATTTGTGCAGTGCCAATGGCGAAACCCTTGTACCCGAGCGACTCGATCATTTCACCGATCTTCAGACCCCGCGACGGTCGTTTGAACACGCTCCCTGCATTCGGTTCTGAACCGGGAAAACGCTCTCGTCGGAGTGCAAGATTCGACAGTCGCCGAATACGTAGTTCCCACGGGTCGCCATCACGCAGTCGGAAGTACGCGCCGAGCACCACGTACAAGCCGTTCTGGAAGCGCGACGATCGGTATCTCCATCCGCACTCCGACTGATCAAGTTCGATTACCTGTCGGGTTTGAATCGAATAAACTCGGACCGACTGGGCGACGCTAGAAATGTCGTCTCCAAATGCGCCCGCGTTCATCACTATGCCACCACCGACCGATCCGGGAATGTTTCCCAGAAACTCGAATCCTGCAAGTCCGAAGCGCTCACATGCCAAGCCAACCCTGCGAAGGCTAGCGCCGGCGTCGGCATATACAACATGGTCGTCAAGCCGGGTGATAGTGCCGAACTGACGACCGAATTTCATCATGCGCGAGTAGCGTCCTCGAGACAGAATCACGTTGCATCCACGGCCGAGAATCGGAAATGACGCTGGGCCGCCGCGCTCGAGCATTTCAACTACGTCGTCTGCGCAGCGCGGCAGCAGCAGTTCTTCGCAGACCGAGGCAAGCCGATAGGAGTTGGCGTACTCAAGATTGACGTTACGCCGGATTTTTGGGTTGTCCATGACGATCGCGTTTGGTCAGCAAGTAGGGCCCCAGTGCAAGCGTCCGGAGCCCAGATCGGACGAAAACCGAAACGGCATCTTCTGGCGTTTCTACAATCGGCTCGCCGTGAATGTTGAACGATGTGTTCAGCACGGCCGGAATGCCTGTCAGCGCGTGGAATCGCTCGACCAGACGGTAGTAGGTCTCGTTATCGTCTCGCCGCAGGATCTGCGCGCGAGCCGTCTTGTCTTTTGGATGGATTGCAGCGGCAAGCGACTTCGCGCCCTCAGCGGTTGTATCAAAGGAGATCATCATATGTGGCGAGCGAGGCGCTGCTTTGGTAGCCAACAATTGATTAACACCGATGTCGAGTACTGATGGAGCGAAGGGCATCCAGAAGTCGCGTGATTTGATGGCTGAGTTGATTTCCTGGAGGTTTTCGATCGAATCTGGACGACTAAGAATCGACCGATTGCCAAGCGCCCTCGCGCCGAACTCGGCACCTGCCGCAAAGCGAGCCACGATATTTCCTGCCGCCAGCTGTTCTGCCACTGCGGCTTCAATATCCTCTGGTCGAGCTATGGTCACGTCGGCATCCGTCAGTGCCTCGAGTGCACGCTCGTATGCGTCGGGAGCATAGCGCCGGCCGCAGTAGATATCACGTAGCCCACCTTGGGGAGATACACCGATCTTTGAAGAGAGCGCCCATGCTGCTCCAAGGCTGTTGCTCTCGTCGCCACACGATGGAACGACGTAGAAATCTGCGATCGATGGGTGTTGGCTTAGGCGTTGGTTCAGCTTTACATTCATAAATGCACCGCCCGCTACCGCGAGCGAATCGGTTCCGAGCGCTCTCGTAACATTCAGCACCCATTCAGTCACGAATTCTTCAAAGAATATCTGCAAGCCGGCAGCCAATTCATCGAAGCGGCGCCGCTTCAGATTTTCGTCGAGGAACTTGGGCTGGAGTTCGCTCGGTGGTACCCCCTCCACTCGTCGCCATGCATACTCGCCGGCAGAAGGCTGAGCAAACATCGACGAGAAGAATTGACTAATCTCTTTGGCGCCCTTGCTACCGGCCGCGTATGGCGCTAGTCCCATGAGCTTGTACTCGTGCTCAAGTGGAACGAATCCAAGCAGATAAGTGAGGTAACTGTAGAGCTGCGCAATCGAATCGTCGCGAGGTATGCGGCACGTCTCCGTCAACGTACGTCCTTCGCCGACGAATACGGCGCCTGATGCGCCGTCTCCTTGTCCGTCGCAGGTCAATACTGCGCAGCGCTCGTGGTTGAACCGACCACGGCCGAAGTACGCGGCGGAGGCATGACATGTATGGTGATCGATGAACTCGATTGGCCCCGCATAGCCTTTCGTACGGAGTCGCTCCGACCGCTCCGCCGCCTTCATGTTCGCGTTCGACGCATCAATCTTGTCGTCGGGTGTTTTGAGGACCTGTGCGTAATGAGTGCCGCTAAAGAGTTCCTTGAATACTGCCATTACTTCATTCCGGTCATGCATCGCATCGTTCCGGAAAGTCTGTGTGCTGAACGCGGTAGCGTCGATATTGGACCAGTTCAGTCCAGCTAGATCGAGCAACTCTGCGATCGCATATTCCGGAAACCCCCCTTGGTTCTTCGTTCGTGTATATCGTTCTTCCTGCACTACGCCGAAGAGTTTTCCGTCGAGAATCAGTGCTGCCGACGAGGTGTGTCCATCATGAATTCCGAGAACATTCATTACAAAGACCCCAGGTTTTCAAATCAGATAAGAATTTTCCGTGGTCGGTATAGTGGTGCGAGGAAAATCCGAACTCCTTTGCGGATTGCACATTCTCAGCGTTGTCGTCGATCAATGTAAAGTCATCAACGCGGACGTTTGAGTAGATATTCCGCACATATTCAAAGATCCGCTTGTCAGGTTTTTCCACGCCAACTTCGAACGAGAGGACTGAGTTTTGACAAATCGATTGAATTTCATATCGATTGCACAGAGTCGCCCAATGCTCATGATTCGTGTTTGAGCAGAGAACAACGGGGTGCGTCGCGCCGACGGAGCGGATGGTCTCAAACATCAAGGTATTCGGTGAAAAATGACTAGACCAATCAGACAGAAATTCTGCATACGTCCCCTTCCACGAAAAATCGCGGGTCAGCGAGACCTGAAGGTCGAGCAGCGTTGAAGTGCCGGTGCCGATACCGCTCTGTCTGATTACCGCTAGTAGTTCGCCCTCATCAGGTGGCCGTGGCATGCGTGAAGCGAGACGCTTCAGCAGGCTGGCGTTGTCGTGAAAAATGACTACGCCTCCAATGTCAAACACGAGAATCTTTGACAAAATGCTTACTCCGCGAAGTATCGAAGGAGGTTGCTCGACTGCAGCATCAAGTCGAAAGGAGATGGGCGCGTCGATGCACCGGATTTTCCCCGAAGTTCTTAACATGAACATTGAAGCCTTTGTCACTCAATTCGATCGGCAATCGTTCATAGCCACGAGTAATTTGGCGGGCATTTTTGATTCTTGAAAGATTTTCGGTCTGTATGGCGGCTAGTAGTAGACTAGTACTCCCTCGAATGTCGTTCGTGCTCACATCGCTTGGTGTCAGTGTCGCCACACCGTCGACAATAAATTCTCGGTCTGAAACGATTGTCACCTTCGCCCCAAGCTTGGTGAACTCTTCAAGATAGTTGTTTCTGCCTCTGAATACCTTGTCGTAAAACCTCACTTTGCGGCCCGACCTGATGGTCGCAGCAACAACCAAAGGAAGAGCGTCCGTCGGAAAGCCTGGATAAACATCTGCTATAACATCAAAACGGGTACATGGCGTGTTGGGGTTAACTGAAATGCTGAGCTCGTCGTCGTCGAACAGTATTGAAATGCCAAGAGCTGAAAACGTGTTGGTCAGGCACTGCAGGTCGATTGGCGACTCCCATCGGATTGTCGATGACGTGTTCGAAATCGCCGAGTAAGCCATCACGGTCGCGATATGAATCCGGTCTACTGGCACTACGTGCCTGACCCCCTCGGACGGATATCCGTGCACTGAGAATGAGCGATTTTCTTGAAGACGGATGTCACATCCGGACTTGTTAAGGAAATCGACCACGTCGATAATTTCCGGCTCTATCGCTGCATTATGTACAACGCCACTTCTGTTCGACGCCGTGAGAAATATGAGCGCTTGTAGAGTTGCTCCCACGGAAGGAAACGGAAGCGCCACTTCGCTTGCCTTTTGCTGAGCTATGCGTCCGATCAGCCACTTGCCTTCTTGTCGGAGTTCACAGCCGAACTGCTCGAGAACGAGTTGGTGAAAGTCGAAACCTCGGTCCTTGCCGAATTGACATCCTCCCGGCGGCCCGATTTTGCCGCTTCCGTTTCGACCAACTAGACCACCCAAGAAGAGTAGGGAATATCGTGATGCACTGCTTAGACGCGGCGGCAGGTCGCTCCGCTCGAGAATCGAAGCGTCGATACTTAGCACACGACCGTCCGATTGCACTTTCGCACCGAGCCACTCGATAGAGCGAATCACGGCCCGGACGTCCTCCAGATCGATTGGCACGTTCGTCAGCGTCGATTTTCGAGCAGTGAAAATCGATGCGATGAGTAGTGGAAGAGCCGCGTTCTTGGAGCCTTGCCCGGAAATGGTGGTGTGATGATACTCTCTTCCTCTTTTTGCCCATATTTCCATTAGTATTCCTTTATAAACTGGTAAATTTTTAGAATAATGAATGTGGCTGCTTCGACCACTTCTTCAGTCAGCTCGTGAGGCCTCGGACGTTTGAGTGGTCTCCGTGCGAAGCAGGAGGTAAGAGTTGCCGGTAGCCGGGATTGAAGTTTGTTAACTTCGGCGAAATCACTCGCTGGAGCGCTGAATGAAGTGCGTCGTTGTACTGGCTGAAGCTGAGGAGCAGACCTTGCAGCAGTTGTCGATCAACCATCCCTACCAGGATATGCGCACGTGGGCGGCCGCTCTGCTGATGCTCGCGGGTGGCAAGTTGAGTCCGATGACGGTGGCCGCGAAGCTTGGCGTGAGCGGCCAGTCGGTCTACAACTGGGCACACACGTGGCGCGAGCAGGGCGTGATCGGGCTGCTGATCAAGATCGGCCATAAAGGCGGACGGCCTCGCGCGTTGAGCGACGAGATGATCGCCGCAGTCGTACGCATGGCCTCGGCCGAGCCGCTGACGCGCGAGCAAATCACCAGGCGCCTCGAGGCGGAATTCGGCCCGTTGCCGTTCGAGCATCTCGATACGTTGAGTGTGGCTCTCAAGCGAGAGGGCTTTACGTTCAAGCGCAATCGCCTGTCGCTCAAAAAAAGCGTGACCCGGAGGCATTCGCCGTGAAACAGGCCACACTCGGGAAGCTGCAGCAGGCCGCCCGCGAAGGCGCCATTCGCCTGCGCTACCTCGATGAGGCCGGTTCTTGTGGATCGCCGCCGGTTCAGCGTAGCTGGTCACCACGGGGTTTGCCTCACGAGATCGAACCTAACACGCACTGCCGACGTAGTGTTCTTGGTGCCCTGGACTACGGCACGAACACGCATGATCCATGCTGCCCATGCCCGCAGCATCAAAGGTCCCAACGTCGTGCGCTTCATTGACTATCTGCTCGCGGCGCACGATCGTAGTCCGACCGTGATCGTGCTCGATAACGCGAGCATCCATCACAGTATCGACGAGGCAACGCGGGACCGCTGGCTGATTGATCACAAAGCTGTCCTGTTCTATCTGCCCGCCTACAGTCCCGAACTCAACAAGATCGAGATCGTGTGGCGGCAACTGAAGTTTCGATGGCGACGCTTCGTCACCTGCACCAAGGAAACCATCGCGGCATATACGGCGACTTTCAAAAATTGATCTTTTCGTAAAAAAACCAGGTGTGCTCGGATCTCACACGTGCCGTACATCGTCGGCCGAAGTAAAGTTGGTGCGTTTTGCGAAGTAAAGTCTGACCTTGGGCGTTTTTCAGAAATTTGCTTGGTGCGCGCAGAATTTTCACTTTGCAAATCAATGATCTACACGGCGCTCATCGTTTCCAGTCTCTGCCGGTATTACGCGTCGTCGCCTGGCCACCACGGCTGCGGGACGCGATCGACCGCATAATCGTTGAGGTCTTTTCCGACCAGCCATTTCGGCCGCGGGCCAAGACCGGACCAACTGCGGCCAGACGACGGATCGTAGTACTTCGCCGGCGTGCGCTTCGGTTTCGCTTCAATGTAACCCAACGCCGACAGCACTTCCTGCTGGGTGATCACGTACTGGGCGGCCTGTTCCTTGAATGTGGTCAGTGCGGCCTTTTTCTCCGCGGTCCTGGCTTCAGCCAATTGAGCGTCGAGTTTGCGCAATTCGCATTGCAGGGACTGCAGGGTTAGAGGTTCCATGAGTTTCGGTAAATGTGTGGAGGTAAATCAATACGCTGCGGCGAGATAATTCAATTCGCCGTCTCGGATGTCGATCGGTTTGTTGCTCGGACGGCCGCCCCAGTATACGAAAGGGAAAGGCATCGCGAACGTTGTCCCGTGTTCATCGGCCTCGACGAGCATGGCGGATGCGAGTAGACCGAGCTGGCCTTGCGCGACATCAGATCGCGGCGCACTTACGATTCCGATCGGACGCCGGTTATTCCGGCTCGCCAGATTCGGGGCTGCGAAGGCGATAGTCCTTCGCCACGACGCCGCGCTCACTGCCAGCGTTCACGACGGCTGGGCGTACCCAGGTCACCCGATCCTCCAGTCGTCGTATATGACCGCGCCTCAGGTGCGTACGCGGTGCGGCATGTGAGCCCGATCCTTTTACGCCGCCTTGCGGCTTGCCCGCCGCGACCTGCAAAACCTTGTACGTGAAGAAAGGCGGCCGCCGCGTGGCCAGCCGTCGCGCGTTCATTGCAGGCTTCGGGTGCACGTCCACTGTTCCGACGTTTGCGCAATTCAATACCGCGCAGGCCTGAATTGCCATATGCACTTCGTCGTTAGCGTCATAGGTCAAGCGGGCGAACGCGGCATCAACATCGCCATGACTTTGCGCCACAACGACGTCGAACATTTCCTGAAGTAGAACAAAATGCTCCGCGAAATGCTCCACCGCGTTGCGATGAAGTCGCCCCGTGCTTTCCTTTACGTCATGCATCATCTGGGTCATCCGCGTAGGCGTGTGTCCCTCGGGTATCCGGAAATCCCTTGGCACGAATGTCCCGCCAGCGCCTGGATTCCACGTTTTCAGGTCGTCGGAGTAGTAGATGGGATAGACGAAAACACCACCTTCCGAATAGTGCTCACGGAAGAGAGGTATTTCCCTGAGTCCCCGAACGGGTGTGTGATCTTCGGTCATCTCCCAACACAGCGCAATCCGGCGTGTAGACAGGCTTTCTTTCACACCGGCCACGGTCGCAGCTGGAATGGCGTTCTCCTTGTGCCATGGTGCCTCGAACACCGTCACCGGGTAGGGTAGCCGCAACAGTTCGAGGTGCGTTTCTCGAACATTCTCAGTGTCGATCAGTTCGGCGCAGTTTGGCAGCAGAAACTTCGGTGCCGTCGACAGCATCTGAATCACCGTTTCGATGCGCGCGGCCGTGATGGTCAGGCCGCCTATGCGGGCGTTTCGTGCGGTTTCCTTCAGATCCTCGATCGCATGAGTACAGTAGTTAACCGGTGTGATGACATCCGACCTGATGAAGGGAACAGTGAGTGAAAGACCTATTTTGCTACACGCCTAGAGTTTAGGCATGTTCGGGCGAATGCAATTGCGGTTGGCGAGTGCTGGAGAGTGGGACGGCGGCGATCGCGGCGCTCGTCGCCTTCACCGACGCATCGTGGGCCGAATTCTTCGGCCTCGAGACTGCCGCGGAGACGGCCTGTCCGATGGCGAATCAGCCCCAGCTGCTGATGCTGCTGTTACTGCGCAGCGACTGCCGGATCAAATTCACGGGCGGCGAAATACCGCGCGCGCGTCGCCGCGACAACTGAACGACCCTGGTGGGCGACGATGAACAATCGTCAAGCGAGATCGACGGCGCGAAGCGCTCTGCTACGATGTTGGCAAATCTCGAGAGCGTGCCCAGCGCTTTTGCTCGCTTGGTGATGGGCAAAACCGATCCTCCCGTGACCCAGAGGGCTGCCAGGAAGGCCATAGGGGTAGCCCTCGTCTCGGCCTCTGCACCCCGGTGACAACTTGCGGGGCGCTAGCTGGAGTCGTAAGCAGGCGTTCGACGGAGGGCAGTACGCTAAAATCCTTCTCGAGCAGGCCTGCGTGATTCGGCTTGCAAATGAGAGAGATCGAGAGGGCACATGTTCAAGGCTACTGTAGGCATAGCGATTGGCGTCGCTTTTCTCATCATCGCGGCGATCATCGGATGGTCTACCCGAGGTTTCCTGCAGACGGCGATCGCGGTTCCCGGTGAGGTGGTCAGCCTCAATGCCGGCGGGAGCCACCCCCAGATCGAATTCGTGACGAAAACAGGTGAACGCGTATCGTACCCGCAGGGCGGGATGATCTACGGCACCAAGGTCGGCGATAAGGTCACGGTGCTGTATCAGCCAGAGGCGCCGGCGCGGACTGCCACGATCGATAGGATTGGCGCCGTGTGGAACTGGACGCTGATGGCAGCCATATTCGGCATCGGATTCATTCTCTTCGCGTTGATGAATCTCCCGTCCAAAAAATAACAGCACTGAGAGGATCGGCCGTGTCAATTCTGAGACCCAGCAACTGGAGCTACAAGACGGGTGCCACGGGCGGCGTCAGCATCGAGTTCGTCGTCGCCTCGGGCGGCACCATCGTCCTCGCTGACCCGGGCGGGAAAGAGACCGATTTTTACTACGGGGGCGTGGGTGTCGGCATTGGATTCGGGCTTCGTGTCCCGAAGATCAAGCTTCCGCGATTTTCCTTGCCAGAGATCAAGATCCCCAAGATCGCCGGGCGTGAGGTCGGGGGCGCGGGCTCGGCCAAGTCCTTCGACAGCGCAGGACTCATCTACATGGCGCCGGCGTTTCATGGCGCTGAACTCGTCGAGTCCGATTTCCAGGGTGCCACGGTGTACCTCGACGGCGGCGTAGGCATCGGATACGGTAAGGCCGGGTCGGCAATGATACTTGGAATCAATTCCGCGCAGCTGGCGCTGGGGTTGTCGAATCCCGCAATGTCCTGGCTGGCCGAGATTGCCATCGCGCACGCGCCGGCGATTCTACTCATGGGCGGCACGACCGTTGGCTTGCAGGCGGGTGCTGGCGCCGGCATTCTCGTCGGCTACCTGCATTGACTAAATCAACGGGCGCGTTCCGGGACGCGCAGGACATCGCCGCAGTTCCCGACCGGTCTGCGACGAGCGAATGACCAACTCGACGTAGCTGTTCGTCGCGGCGTACGGCGCGAACAGCGTGTCGAGCGTTCTCGCGAGTACGTGCAACGTGACGTCGCGCAACATGGCGTCGTCGAGCGATACCACGACCTCAATGCCCCGCACGAACGACGGAAACTGGTTGTCGAGCGGCATCCACCTGATCGCAGGCTCGTAGTCGAGGCGGGTGATCGCGTCGATGCTGCGTTGCGCGACGATGCTTGCACGCGGAGCGTGCAACCGCAAAAAGTCCTTGAATGCCTTCAGTCCGGTTTGCGTCAGATCAAACGGGTGCAGGGACATGCCCGCGACGACTCGCCAAAGCGAGTCGTGTCCGCGCGGCAAGGTGCTGGGCAGAGTCGGACGCGTGAGGAGCCGGATGGGGCAGGTCAGTGCTGCGCCTTCATGTAGCAGGTCACTGTCCGGTGCGCCGATCGGCAACCGAGACGGCAGGTCGCCGTTGCTGGCCGTCACATCGACCTCGATCTGCGGGCGCTTCGGTAGGACAGCGCTGCCGTCCAGCCCAACCAGCGAGAGCAGGAGCGGCGAGCGCGCCCGTCCTGCCGCTGAGTGGGGATCGCGAAACGTGGTCCAGTAGACGATCGAGGAATCGATCGGCCGCCCATGACTGAAGGCACGATATGGCTGCACGGCAGTTCGGGCCGTATGCCCGGCCAATGGCGACCGCTTTTCCTGTTCAGCTTCCGCCCGGTCGCCCAGATGGACGGCGTCGATTGAGTACACGTCGAGCGGGGTGCCGGTTTCCAGCGGCTCGGGTGTTACGGGGTATGCGTTGTCGGTGCCCGTCAACTGGATCGGCGTCGCATTGCGCTTGAACAGGTTGACCACGGGCGTGCAGAACAGCTGGAAGGCGCTTGCGTCGAGGTCGGTCAAGGCCGCCTGCATCCGCGCGTCCTGGATCGCGACGTGCAACGTTAGGCGCTTTGCCGTCGGCGCACGCGCAGTGCGCCGCATCCGCCCCAAATCGATGTCGATGAAGTCGAACTTCTCGGGGAAAGCGAAGGACTCGAGCAGAACTTGGTAGGCGTCCGAGGTCGGGGTCGATTCTTTCGGAAACAGCTGTTCATTCTCTTTGAACCCGACCGATTCGATCGGGATTCTCGATAATTCCGACCACCGACCACTTTGCTCGACTTCGACGAACGCGGCTCCTGCCTGCAGCAACAGCGCATCGGCGAGCGCGGCAACCCGCGGTCGATCGCCGGCGAGATGAACCCGAACAGGGCCGTGCGGGATCGCGTCATCGAAGGTTTCGGTCGGCGACGCGCTCGCGAACGTAATCGAGAGGATGCCTGCCACCTTGTCGGGTAGCCGGACGACGGCGGGCGCCAGTGTGGCGGGGGCGTAGCGCGCCGAGTGAACGCGCAAGGGCGACAATTTGACGTCGTACGTCGTTTGAAACCGGCACGGTGCTGCATTGGCGTCGAGCAAGGTGCCGCGGGGCATCGCGAGCGGCGTCGTCAACTGGCCAAAGAGATCCGTCGGGTCAAATTGTGCGATCGCGCAGGCAGGCATCGTCCGCAAATACTGCGGGTACAGCACTTCAAGTAGCGATTCTGTGAATTCCGGAAAGGTGTCCTCAAGCTTCACATCGACCCGTGCGGCCAGCAGCGCGAAAGTCTGGATCATTCGGTCGACATGCAGATCGCCTTGCCCATTTGCGATCCCGAGCCGCGCGCCGATCTTCGGATAGCGCTGAGCAAATTCCGTGATGCCGCGCAACAGCAGGCCGACCTCGTATTCGTAGTGGGGCAGCAGGTTATCCATTCACCTTCCATACAGCTCAGTCCCCATATGCAAGGTTCAAGAAACGCAAAACTTGATCCTTCCCAGGGCAGGCAGTTTAAAATCCACCGACGAATAATATCCTGCCGTTCCTATGCGGGGTTCCGAGGGCGCCATGCAACTGTCAGATATTCCGAGTTTCTTTGGGCTACAGAGTAACCGATTGTTCACCATTCAGACGCCAATGAAAGGGCGGTCGGATCTGGTGCTGGTCGATTTTCAAGGCACCGAAGGCTTATCTCAAATTTTCGAGTTTCACGTTCGGCTTGCTTCTCAAGACCCGAATATTGAACTCAAAAAGCTGATCGGCCAGCCAGTGACAATTACGTTACAGCTCACCGACGCGCTGGCGAGCTCGGAAGAACGGTATTTCCACGGCTACGTCGCGAACTTCAGTCACCTCGACCACGACGGTAGCTTCACGGTTTACAGCGCGACACTCGTGCCCTGGCTGTGGATGCTCTCGCGCAGTCGCGACATCCGGATCTTTCAGGAGGAAAACACCGAGGCCATTCTCGCGAAGGTCTTTCGTGAGTACGGCAAGATTGCGTCGTTTGAGTTCCGGCTATCCAAAGCAACGACGAACCGCAGCTACTGCACGCAGTACCGGGAAACCGACCTCGAATTTGTTGAACGGCTCATGCAGGAAGACGGGCTGTTCTACTTTTTCGAGCATGCGAAAGACGGTCACAAGCTGGTCATCTCGGACAATTCGATCGCCGCAAAACCGATCAGAGGCCGCAGCCCCGTGCTGCAGTATACGAAAGGCGAAGCGCTCGACAACCTGGCAGTCGTCACGTCGTTCCAGGCGAGCCGGCAACTGGAATCGAGCAGCGTCGGATTGAAGACATTCGACTACAAGGTGCCGCACGCGCGGCGGTTTGTGTCGGGTGGCACGGAAGTGAATCAGGGCGAAGTGCCGTCCTACGAAGTTTACGACTACCTGGGCGAGCACGGCTTCCCGGACAGCGATCGCGGCGAAGCGTTGACGCGTTTCAGGACGCAAGCGCTCGCCGCGCACAGCAAGGTCTTTATCGGGACGAGTACGAGCCGGCGGTTGTCGCCTGGGCAGTACTTCGAGCTCGATGACCACTACGACCATGGCGCCGCGAAGGCCGAGGATCGTCAGTTCCTGCTGACGACGGTCACGCACAGCGGAACGAACAACTATCAGGCCAGCGAGGGTGGTGCGACGTACCAGAGTAGCTTCGTCTGCATCCGCAAGAAGATCCCCTATCGCCCGGCGTTTACGATCGAGCGGCCCTCGATCATCGGGCCGCAAACGGCCGTCGTCGTGGGGCCCCAAGGCGAAGAAATTTACACCGACAACCTAGGTCGCGTGAAGGTGCAGTTTCACTGGGACCGGTTGGGCAAGCGCGATCAGGGGAGCTCGTGCTGGGTGCGCGTCGGGCAGCCGTGGGCCGGGCGCGGGTTCGGCATGATCCAGGTTCCGCGCATCGGCGACGAGGTGGTCGTGATTTTCCTCGACGGTTGCCCGGACAGGCCCCTGATCATCTCGAGCGTCTACAACTCAGCAAACATGCCGCCGTGGGTTTTGCCCGGGAACGCGACGCAAAGCGGGATTCTCACGCGGTCGACAAAGACCGGGAACGTCAACACGGCCAACGCCATCCGCTTCGAGGATAAGAAAGGCTCGGAGGAAGTCTGGTTGCACGCCGAAAAGGATCAACGCCTCGAGGTCGAGCACGACGAGTCGCACTGGGTCGGCAACGATCGCACGAAGAACGTCGACCATGACGAAACGGTGCACGTGAAGCATGATCGAACCGAAACGGTCGACAACAACGAGACGATCACGATCGGCGTGGATCGTACGGAGCACGTCGGCAACAATGAGGCGCTGACGGTCGGCGGCAACCGGAACGAGACCATCAAGGGGATGGAGAACCTCCTGATTGCGCTGACGTCGACAGAGACGGTAGGACTCGCAAAAGCACTGACAGTCGGCGGCGGATATCAGGTCACGGTCGTCGGTGCGGTCAACACGACAGCGGGGTTGGCCAGTGCCGAAGAAGTGGGCTTGTCCAAGACTTCGATCGTAGGGAAGTCCTATTCGATCAAGGCCGGTAAGGTCTTCGAGGTAACGGTCGGCAAGTCGACGTTTCGCATGGACGAGGACGGCAACATCACCCTCAAGGGAGTGAAGTTGCTCATAGAAGGATCTGGTCCGGTAGAAATCAACGGCAAAGACGTGGATGTGAATTGATCCGATGGAGTTCATCAACCACACTCCCTTTCCCGCGCTGGGTTTCGCGGGTGTTGATGCGCGCGAGCAAGAATTCCACGTCATGGTTTTACGGCAGACCCTGACGTGGAACGGCGCGCACGACCTCCATTTCTCCGACGCGCAACAACCGTTGTGCGAGGCAGACGAGTTCTTTGGTCTGGACATGCAGGGCAGTGTTCGACAGGAATCGGACTTGTGCCAGTACAAGCCGCGGTGCGACGTGATCGTTAACGCGACGGCTTATCCGCCCAGACGGGAGGATGGGAGCGTACCGACTAAATTCGACGTTCGGCTTACCGTGAGTCGACCTGGTTCGCCCACGCCATTGCCGCCGGAGCCGCATGGGCTCAATCCGTTAATGCCCGCGTCGCTGGAGGAAATCCAGGCGTGGAAAGCGGAAGTCGAACGAGCTAAGAAGACGCCACCGCAAGGTGAACGCCTGATCGAAAAGACGCTTACCGTGACGGGTGAGCGTCACTTTGTCCAGCGGACAGGGTTGCGGCGTTTCGCGGCCGCGCTGGTCAAGATTGGCTCTCTGGGCATTTTCGGCCTGCCGGCATGGAAATTAACGCCTCCGGAGTCAGCACGCAATATTCAGGTAAACTTAGAGCATGCGTTCGGTGGTCAATGTCGTATTGAGACGGGCGACAAGGCGGCCGATCGGGTCTCAAAGAAGGAACGATTGACCCCGGAGCAGGCCGGTGCCCATCCCGACGCGCCCCGCGCCCCTATCGCCCATGATGCGTTCTCAGCCAACGTCTCTGGACAGGGATTCGTACGCGACTGGTATCTGGAGGCAACAGGCATCACCGCGGTTGCCGCGCCGCAAATCGAATATTCGGCGCGGCCCATTACCTTGGGGGATTTCGATTCAGCTCGCGTTGGAAAGCTCGCTGAATCGGCGCCACTCGTCGCTGGGCTAGGTGTCCGGCCGAAAGGGCATCCCGAGCGCGCGAAGCTGGTGGGAACCATCGATCGCGCGTTCATCGAAAGCGACGCGCCGGTACCGAAGGATTTTGATTTTGCCGTCTGGAATGCGGCATGGCCAGATCAGCAGGTGGATGCGCTGCGCGGTGATGAACAGATCGAGCTGGTGAATTTGTGTGCGTCGACTACGCCGTATTCCACGAAGGACGCCACTGGCAATGTCGCATTGACATTGAACCTGCCCGGACATCTTCCGTTTGCGTTGGTACGGTTCGAAAACGGGAGTATAGGAGAGTTGGAGGCGCGACTCGACACCGTGCTGATCGATCCCGAGCGGCGCGAAGTGTCGTGCGTGTGGCGAGCGACGCTGGCCAAGCAACCAGGCGTGCGTTCCCTCGAGCTGCGCATGCTCACGCGCGGCGACGTCGACGTGATGGCGTCCGCGATCTCGGAACGGGAGAGGGGGGGGCATGGCTAACCACCTTGGAGCCCGGAAGGACAGCGCGTTCAAAGCCGTTTCAACAGCGCCGTCTATCAACAAAACACCGGTCGGCAGCAGCACGCCCCCGTTGCCATACCCGGTGACGGAGGATTTGTCGAGCAGCCTGGGCACGGTGCCTAACGTGCGCTTCAACGGCGCCCCCACCTACGTGCTCAGTCAGAGCACGCAGCCGAGCTGTACGGGGGACGCTGCCGGATCCTGCAACGGCGTGAAGAGTGGGACCGTGAGTGGCGAAGTCAAGCCGGTAAAGGGCTCGAGCACGGTGCGCATCACGGGCAAGCCGGTCATTCGTGAAGGAGATCCGTGCACCCTCAATGGCGGGAATTGCCCGGGCATCTATGTGACCCAGTCCGTCCCGAGCGCATCGATCGAGGGCGGCAAGCCGAGCGGCAGCGGCAACCCACCCGTCAAGCCGGAGACCCCCAAGGAAGAAGGCTGGTGGGGCGCGGCGAGTCCGTGGGTACACGGCGTGCTTGGCGTTGCGAGTTTTGTGCCAGGACTCTCCGTTGTGACTGGGGCAGTGGACGCGGGAATTTATGCGGCCGAGGGGGATATGGTCGAGGCCGGCCTATCTGCTGCGAGCATGATCCCAGGCGGGAAAGTGGTGACCACGGCAGGCAAGATTGCCAAAGGTGCTGTGGGCCTCGCCAAGGGGGCGCATGTAGCAGAAGAGGCAGCCAAAGCGGCCAAGGTGGCGAAAGAGGCTGAAGAGGCTGCGAAGGCGGCCAAGTTGGCGAAGGAGGCCGAAGAGGCCAAGAAAGCCCAGGCGGAAGCGGAACGACTCAGGAAGTTGAAAGAGGAGGCCGAGGCGGGCGAGAAAGGCAAAGACGGCCTGAAGGTCAAGCTGAAGCGGATGAAAGAGCACTTGGTGAAGTGCTTCAAGAAGAACGCGAAGGGTGACCCGAAGGAGTATGACCGGCAGCTTCTCGAGCAGGAAAAGGGCTTGAACGACCTGAGCGTGAAGGAGTATCTGGAAGGGCGCGCGCGATATCAAGAGATTGGGAGAGCGGGCACCGGTGCCGCCCAGGAACAGGCGAGGGCAAAGTACTCGCGCGAATTAGCCAACCAGTTCAAAGACGTATTAAACGAACAGGGCATCTTTGGTAAGGCCGCCAAGGAACAAGCTGAAGCAATGGCCGCCGAGCGGATGAAGACATTGGCCGCGTTGCATAACCCGGACATGATCGCGGGTGGCAAGGACGTCGTGAACATGATGGGTGACCGCGGCGTGAACTCGTCCATCGGATCGCAGTGGAAGGATCGCGTAGCTGAGCTTGACGAGGCCGCGAAAAAAGTCCCTGAGACGGAGCGGGGCGGTACTAAAATGAATGCTAAGCTCAAGCGATGCAAATAGTGAGGAAGTGCAATGGATCAGTTCATGGAGAATTTTCTAGATTTCGAAGGGTTTGGGCCCCCCATTGCCAGACGAGACGTGCCTCCCGAAAAAATTGAAAAATTCCGTGGCACATTGCCGACCAAGCTTCTGGAATACTGGCAGAACTACGGTTGGTGTGGCTATGCCAAGGGATTGCTCTGGACCGTTGATCCGGATGAATGGGAAGACGAGTTGGAGGCCTGGATTGGCGAGACGGAATTCATGGAGCGCGATGCGTACTATGTGATCGCGCGAACTGCTTTCGGTGAATTGATTCTGTGGGGAGCGAAGACGGGCCAGTCGCTAAAAATCATCACCCCATATGGAATGATCTTCCCGTCCTTCGACGCAAGTAAGTTCGAAAGAAGGGGGGCGGATTTGTCATTGCAACTCTTTTTCAGCACCTGCTCGAAAGAAGCGTTTGATTTATTGGATAACGATAAGGCCCCATTGTTTGATCGTGCACTAGAAAAGTTGGGCCCCGTCGATCACACTACGATGTACGGTTTCGTGCCAGCACTCGCACTGGGCGGGACGCCGGCGCTTGAGCGGCTTCAAAAACTTGACGCGCATGTCCATCTTGATATTTTGTCTCAGGTGACGGAACTGCACGTTATGCGAGACATTGCACAAGATGCGAGAGACGCTGGATTGCTGTAGCGCGATATTGAATAAATCACGAGCGTTGACGTCGTAAGCTGATCGACTAACCAGTGGAGCGTTCGGCGCTTTGTTGACGGTCGCGCTATTTTGACCCGGCACGCACGTGTAATTTCGTTTGAGGAAGCGGCGGGAACCAACGCGGAAAGAGCAATGGATCAGTTCATTGGGAATTTCTTGGGGTACCAGGAATTCGGGCCGCCGATAGCCCGACGTGACGTGCCCTCTGAAAAGATCGAGAAATTCCGGGGCAAGTTGCCAAATAGACTTCTGGATTACTGGCAGGAGTACGGGTGGTGCGGCTATGGCAAGGGGTTGCTGTGGACCGTCGATCCGGACGAATGGGAAGATGAGCTGGAGGCGTGGATTGGCGAGACCCAATTCATGGAGCGCGATGCATATTACGTAATTGCGCGTACAGCTTTTGGCGGGCTGATCCTGTGGGGTGAGAATACTGGACAGTCGCTGAAGGTCACCACACCGTACGGTATGATTTTTCCGTCTTTCGATGAGGAGGAGTACCGAGAGGATGGCCCGGATCTAACCATCCAGCTCTTCTTTAGTACGGCCAGCAAAGAGATGTTTGATCTGCTGGATAGCGAAAAAGCTCCGCTTTTCGAGCGCGCGCTAGAAAAGTTGGGGCCTCTCGATCACACCACGATGTACGGGTTTGTGCCAGCGCTCGCGTTGGGCGGCACACCGGCGCTCGAGCGGCTTCAAAAGCTCGACGCGCATGTCCACCTGGATATTTTGTCTCAGGTGACAGAAATACAGGTGATGCGTGACATTGGGCAAGATGCCCGCGATGCTGGATTGCTATAGCGGGAAAATTGAAAAACCCGCGCATGGTATGGCAACGAGATTCCAAAAAAGGTATGTTTAAAAGTTCCATAGCCGGTACCGTTGCCGCGATCATAGCGGCTGCCTCGACCTTCGCAGCGGCCGCGCCTACCAGCGTGCCGGTATTGCGAGCGACGGCGCCCAATGGCCAGACGAGCATACTTATTGGCTCCATACACGTACCAGTAGAGGGGCTCAACCAACCGGCGCCGTCGATCTTTGCCGGAGCTCGCCACTACGTCATCGAGCACAGCGGGTTTGCGACTTTGCCGGCCGATAAGGCATCCGAATCTGGTGCCGCGCGCGACTGGGCGAAATCGCTGACGGACGCCGAGATCAACGTTTATCTGCACCGGGCAACATGTGCTGGATTGCCTGAGACATCGGCGCGGAACTGGCTCCAAGAACCGACACCACACGAGTCGAACGCGCTCGCCTACACCATATGCCCGTTACCGCGCAATGCAACGTCGCGGGATGCTTATTTGTTCAGTATCGCCCCCGTCGCATTGCGCCAGAACCCGGAGGTCCTGGAGGATGCAAATTGGGTCGAATTGCAGCGTAGAAAGGTGCCGGCCAGTTACGATGTCAGCGGGTTCAAATGGGCGCTCGCGCATGATCCGAAGACGGTACTGGAACAGACTCGAGACGCGTTGAACGCCGGCGACTACGACGCGATTCGCACGCAGGTCCTCGAGTCCCTCGGTTCGCCGGACGCCGCGGCGGTCTACACAAGACACATGGTTGATGAGCGAAATGTCGAGTGGCTTCCCCGTCTTGATGCAATTCTCAAAGACGGCCATGCCGTCGTGGTCGTGGGCGCGATGCATTTCCCCGGTGCATCTGGACTGATCACGCTTCTGCGCGAACGAGGCTACAAGGTCGACCCGGTAAATTGGCCAGGCGTGGCCATCGGAGATACACATTAAGCATTGTTCGGGTACCAAAGAAACGCAAACCTTGTAAACATATCAGCGACGACGTTAGTATCTGTTATGTAAAGTAGTTCGGAATACTTATGAACTGAAGGGCAAGTCAGAAACACCTCGCGTCGGCTGCCGCCCCCGACCGAAGTCAAAGGCGGCAGCCTCCCGCTTTACACGATCTTGCTTGCCACGACACTGCCGAGATCGCTCTGCTGGCCCACCAGCGCCCGAACGACCGCCAGCATGTCTTCCTGGACCGTCTTGACCTTTCGGGCGCTATCCTGATGCAGGTTGCCCACCTGGCCCCACAGCTCGGCGAAACGGCCATCGATCGTCTCTTCCGAACGGTCCTCGCTCTTCGCCAGATCCGCCGCCGCGCTCGCCTGACGGTGGGCCATTTCGCCAACGGCCGACATCAAACGGGCCCGCGCGTCGCATCGCCGCATCTCGACGTAGTTGAACTCGTGATTGATCTGATGCGCACGCTGTGCCACGCGATGGCGCTCGGTTTGCCCCGCGATCGCCTGCGAGTGCTTCCAGCCCGGCTCCGACGGACTCGGCTCGACGCCGACCATCTGACGCTCGGCCGCCTCCTCCTCGGAACGAGCCTGATCCGCACGCTCGGCTGCCGCATTGCGCCGCTCAACCGCCTGCTCACGGTCCTGGCCGATCTCACCGTTTGCCATGCCCGACTCACCGAGCGGTTCCTCGAGCGGCTGGAGCGGCTTCAGCTCCACTTCCCGCACCTCTTCATTGATCGCTTGACGCGACCCGAGCAGACCCTTCTGCGCATCCAGCGTCAGTTCTTCGTTGGCATTCGCCCGGCCCATCTCCTCGGTGAGGGACGTCTCGTTGATTTTCAGGCCCTTGAATTCCTGCACGGCCGAACCCACGCAGAAAGCACCCTGCAGCACCGCTCCGGAGATCGCTCCCTCAAGCTCATCCTGCCCCTGCTTGATGATTTCCTGAGCCTGCTCTTGCGTGACCTTGAGCTGGGTAACCGCCATGTCTGCGCCCATCTTCTGGAATGCCCGACCTTCGGCGAGCAGGGCGGACTGAAGGGCAATAATGACATCGAAGCCGTCATCCACGGTCGAATTGCCAAACAGACCGACCTGGCCTTGCCCACGCACAGGCTTCGGCGTCTCGGCGCTCGAGTGAGCCGATTTCGCGCCCGCCTGACCCGTTGCGGCCTCCAGGGCGCGCTTGAGCACTTTCAGTGTGTCGACAGATGCCGGCACGATGGGCCGTGCCAACTCGGTTCCGGTGTCGCCCGTTGCCCGATGCGCGGCGCCAGCTGCCGCC
>NZ_LOSX01000056.1:0-235246 GCF_001521985.1 Burkholderia sp. RF4-BP95
CGGCACGCCGCAGGAGTTGACGGACGAGGCGGGTGAACTGGCGTGGTCGGCACGCTATCAGGCGTGGGGTGAAGCGCGGGAGGTGATCAGCGCGGCGGCGCGCAAGGCCGGGATCGCGAATCCGCTGCGGTTTGCGGGGCAGTACTTTGATCGTGAGACGGGGCTGCATTACAACCGGCATCGGTACTACGATCCGGGTAGTGGGCGGTTCGTTAGCAAGGACCCGATTGGGCTGCAAGGTGGACTGAACGCGTATCAATACGCGCCCAATCCGGTTGAGTGGGTTGATCCTTTTGGCTTGGCAAAGGTACCTGGTGGGGCAGGAAGAAAGCCACATTCGACCAAACCCAATCAGAACGCTAAGTGCCCGTGCAGGAATAAGTGGGAAATAAATCGTTTTGACAGGATATGTTCAGGCAATGTGCCAGGCGTTGGTTACGCTAAATACGTGCGCGATCCGGGCACAGGCATGTGGTGGTCTGAGGATCAAACCGGACACGGAAATAGTGCTTGGAAGGTGTACGACAAAAATGGCACATGGGTGGCCGATGCCGACGTCTATGGCGACTACATGAACAAGCACAAGAGTGATACAGGCAAGGACATTAACTTTAACTCGCTGAAGTGCAAGGATTCGAAATGATCCAGTCTGCCGAGGAATTTATTGCGCTGAGAGACAGTCGCATCAAGGACGAATATGACCGCGCAGCGACCGACGAGGCGTCTGTCTCAGTTTGGAGGGATGTAATCGTCAGATTTCCAGACTACAGAAAGTGGGTCGCTCACAACAAAACAGTTCCTGTGGAAATTCTGGCGGAGCTTTGTCAGTTCGAAGCTGAAGTGCGACGCTTTGTCGCCGTCAAGAGGAAATTGTCCAGAGAGCTATTTGAACTCTTGGCAAAAGATCCTGATCCGGTTGTGCGGCAAGGTATCGCGTCGAACAAAAAGGCTCCTATTTCGATAATTAGCGGCCTTATGCAAGATGAAGATGAGTCGGTCTCGTCAGTTGCTAGATATAATTTTGAAAATCGATAAGAATTAGAAACGAAAGGGCCGCTGACGCGGTCCTTCGTTCGTCTTCAGACTACTGACATGGACCGGTGTGGCCGGATAAAACCCGGCGCTAGACAAAAAATTGTGTTAACTCAAATATTGCAAAGCGGCGTGGAGTCGCGCTTGGGCCTTGGCGTGTGCCTCGGGAAAATCGTGTCTAGGGAAAAATTACTGACGTGGCGTAGGCGAAGGGCTGGAAGTCTTGCTGGATAAGAGATTGCGGCGTATACGAGGGGTGAGCGTGTCGGTGTAAAAAGTCTATCAATACGCGGAAAATCCTGTCCTGTGGACCGATCCTCTTGGGCTCGCCTCGAAGCTCGCATGTCCGATGTGCTGTGATGGCTCACATGGGAGGTCGAACAAGCAGGAAAGGCTGAAAGCGCTGGCTGACGACCCAATGCAGCCCAGTTGGGTGAGGGGCTGGATTCGGAACGAAATAAGGCACATCGAAACCGGAAATCGTACGTCGGTTAGATTGCCCGGCAACTCACGTAATTCTCGAACTCCCGGCATGGAACTCGCTTACGGGCGCGGGACGGAAGCAAAAGATGGCTATTGCTATAGGCACTCCGAATTGCAAGATGCTGTCCTCCATAAGACCCAACACTAGGTTGGAGGGTATTGATGAAACCTCACCCGAAGAAGATCGAGAATGTTCTGCGGCTCGATACTCAGGCGCGATGTGATTACTTTGTCCGGAAAGTTGCCGACTCCGAAGTTGTCTGGGGCCTATTCGATACTGGATGGGCGACCGGTACCTCGGGTGGTCATACGGTGATTCCGTTCTGGCCGGAAGAGGAATTTGCCGTCATGTGTGCCAGTAGTGAATGGAAGAACTTCCATCCTAAAGCTATTGCTCTGGACGAGTTCCTGTCGCGATGGCTACCCGGGATGGAGACGGACGGAAGAATTTGTGCTGCGTTTCCCGGAACTGAAGGCAAGGGACAGCTACTTTCGCCACAGGAACTTCTCGAATTGATCAAGCATGAAGTTGAGCAATACGAATGAACCTCACTGCCTGATCATTCGATGCTGAGACGCGTCTGCACTATAACCGGCATCGGTATTTCGATCCGGTGTCGGGGCGTTTCGTGTCGAAGGACCCGATCGGACTGGAAGGGAGTATCAATGTCTACCAGTACGCGCCCAATCCGGTCAATTGGATTGACCCGCTCGGGTTGCTGAAGCTCGGCTATGACAAGAGCACATGGAGTTGGAGCACACCGATCGGATTGAGCTACGGCAAAGGGTCCAAACAAGGCAACCGAATTAAGCATGTCTTGGAGCACGAGTCTCCTAATTCAAACAAGCCAACTCACGCAGTGTTCTGTACCTTCAAGAAAGGCGGTTCATTAGACTTGGTGGATGAGGCTTGGGCGAAACGCCGCCAGCCGTTAGCTAACGATCCGGGTGCTTATGTCGTTCCGATGGGCAGGGCTATAGGTAGTACCGGGGAGGCAAACATCAAGATAATCACTCGTCCTGGAACGAACGAGGTTATTACAGCTTATCCAGTGCATTGAAGGAGTGGAAATGATTTGCCCGCGGTGTGAGCAAGATGAGATTGTAGAGGCGCGAATCAAAGCGAATGAGCGCGTAATTTATATTTGTCCCGAGTGCGACGCGACATGGTTGTCGAGCAGCGAGATTAGTTCCGGAAGTTTCTTCGATTATGGGACTTATATGAAGTCGATTGGGCTGCCTCAGCTATGGGATGAGCTGGAAGTAATTAAGCGTATTTGATGACCCAAGGGCCACGAGTGCGGCCCTTGTTGTTGGTGTGATGAGTTGAAGTTCGGCGTTCAGACCGCGGTAATGGTGAGCGTGCCGTGTTCAACGTGATTACGGCGCTTCCGGCCAGCCTGGAAACCTGCATCTCGTACGCGTACGCCCCGATTTGCCCACTCACGCGCGCGTAGGCGACGCCAGGTACCGCGTGATCCGTGTGGAAGCTAACAACGATCGCCACACATGGGCAAAATCCAAGCCACGCTCCCCACCTACCGCCACCCCACCAGCACCCGCCCCATCGCATCCAGCCCCATGTCGAACAGATGCGCCACGAACGGCACGAGGTTCGGGATCATCAGTTGCACGAGCAACAGCCCGACCAGCATCGTCACCGGAAAGCCGATCTGGAAGATGCCGATCTGCGGCGCCGCGCGGTTCAGGATCCCGAGCGCGAGGTTGGCGATCAGCAGCGCCGCGACCACCGGCAGCGCGAGCAGCAGCCCCATCTCGAACACGGTCGCGCCGAACGCGGCGAGCGTGCGCCAGCCGGGCGCGTGCAGCAGGTCGGCCGACACCGGCAGCGACTGGAACGACGCGGCCAGCGCCGCGAATACCTGCAGATGGCCGTCCACGGCAAGGAACGCGAGCATCGCGATCGCGTTCAGGAAACGGCCCATCGCCGGCGTCGCGCCGTTCGAATGCGGGTCGAAGAAGGTCGCGAAACCGAGCCCCATCGACAGGCCGATGAAGTCGCCAGCCGCCTCGACGGCCGCGAACACGATCTGCATCGTGAAGCCCATCGCCGCGCCGATCAGAAACTGCGTGACGACGATCCAGATGCCCTGCGCCGAGAACACGGTGACGCCCGGCATCGCGCCGAGCGTCGGCGCGACGACCAGCGCCATGAACGCGGCGATGCCGATCTTCACGCGCACGGGCACGGCCGCGTGGCCGATCACGGGCGCCGTCGCGACGAGCGCGAGCATCCGCACGAACGGCCACAGGAAAGCCGTCAGCCAGCCGTTGAGCTGCGCGTAGGTGACCGAAAACATCGCGGCGGTACGGAGTCTGGCGTGCCGCTCAGCCGGCGCCGAGCGTCGCGACGTGCAGCAGCGTCTGCCGCAGGTAGTCGAGCATCGTCGTCAGCATCCACGGGCCGGCGATCACGAGCGTCGCGGCCACCGCGAGCAGCTTCGGGATGAACGACAGCGTCGATTCGTTGATCTGCGTCGCGGCCTGGAACAGGCTCACGACGAGGCCGACCGCGAGCGCGACCAGCAGCAGCGGGGCGGCCAGCAGCAGGCCGACCATCATCGCCTGGTGCGCCAGCGTCATCACTTGTTCGGGCGTCATCGCGCGCTTCCTCCGCTTACGTGAAGCTCTGCGCGAGCGAGCCGATCAGCAGCTGCCAGCCGTCGACGAGCACGAACAGCATCAGCTTGAACGGCAGCGACACGGTGGACGGCGACACCATCATCATCCCCATCGACATCAGCACGCTCGCGACGACCATGTCGATGATCAGGAACGGGATGAAGATCGTGAAGCCGATCTGAAAACCGGTCTTCAGCTCGCTCGTGACGAACGCGGGGACCAGCAGCGACAGCGGCACGTCTTCCGGGCCCTGCATCGGCGCGGCTTTCGAAATCTTCGCGAACAGCGCGAGATCGGTCTCGCGAGTCTGCTTCAGCATGAAGCTCTTGAACGGCGCGACGCCGCGCTGCACGGCCTGCTCCATCGGCATCGCGCCGTCGGAGAACGGCTTGTAGCCGTCGGCGTACGCGCGGTCGAGCACCGGCGACATCACGAAGAAGGTGAGGAACATCGCGAGGCCGACCAGCACCTGGTTCGGCGGCGTCGTCGCGGTGCCGAGCGCCTGGCGCAGCAGCGACAGCACGATGATGATGCGCGTGAAGCTCGTCATCATCAGCAGCATCGCCGGCAGAAACGACAGCATCGTGAGCAGCAGCATCGTCTGCACGCTCAGCGAATAGGTGGTGCCGCCGTTCGGGCCCGGGCTCGTGTTGAACGCGGGCAGGCCGGCCGCCTGCGCGCATGCGAGCGCGGGGGCGAGGCCGAGGATCAGCACGGGCGCGAAGCGCGCCGCGTGACGCAGGAATTCGTGTTTCATCGAGATGCGAATACGGAAAGAGGGCGCGACGCCATGTCAGCGGTCCTTGCCGCGCCCGAAGCGCTTCGCGGCTTCGCCCGCGAGCGCATCGCGAAACCGCGCGCCGAACGTCCCGGGCTGGCCGCGTTCGTCCGATGCAACGCCGGCGGGGGCGTCGGCCGAAGCCGGCGCCGTCGTGACCGCCGCCGAGCCGGCCGGCAGCGTATGCAGCAGCCGCACGTTGCCCGGCGCGACGCCGAGCACGAGCCAGGTATCGCCGATCTCGACGATCGTCGCGCTTTCCTTCGCGCCGAGCCCGACGCTCGACACGACCTTCAGCGGGCCGCCGCGCCGCGCGGGCTGGAACCCGAAGCGGCGCGCGAGCCACGCGCAGCCGAACACGAGGCCGATCACGACCGCGAGCCCGACGAGCGTCTGCAGCACCGCGCCGACGCCGAGCGACGGCACGGCCGAGCCGACCGTCACGCTCGACGCGATGGCGCCGGCGTTGTTCACCGCGTTCATGTCGGCGGCGCCGGCCGGCGCGCAGACGAACGACGCGGCGATGGCCAGCGTCGCCACGCTCGGCAAAAGGCGCGCGCCGCGGCCGGACGTCATGACGTTCACCGATTCAGCTTCCGGATGCGTTCGGCCGGCGTGATGATGTCGGTCAGCCGGATGCCGAACTTGTCGTTGACGACCACGACCTCGCCCTGCGCGATCAGGCAGCCGTTCACGAGCACGTCCATCGGCTCGCCGGCGAGGCCGTCGAGTTCGACGACCGAACCCTGCGCGAGCTGCAGCAGGTTGCGGATCGCGATCTTCGTGCGGCCGAGTTCCACGGTCATCTTGACCGGGATGTCGAGAATCATCTCGATGTCGTTGTGCGTCGAGCTGGCCGCGGCCTTCGACAGCGGCTGGAACACGCCGGCGCCGGTCGCGCCCGCCTGCACCGGCTGCTGGTTCTGCTCGGCCAGCGCGGCGGCCCAGTCATCCAGGCTCGACTCTTCCTCCGCCGCGGCGGGGGCCGCCGGCACGGCCGCGGCCGATTCCGCGAGCGCCGCGTCGGCGAGCGCCTGCGGGTCGAGTTCGGGCGTCGGGTTCAGCTCACTCATATCCACCTTCCTTCATCGTGTCGCCCGCGCTGATCATCTTCTGCACGCGCAACGCATATTGACCATTGAAAATGCCGTAGCCGCATTCCATCACCGGCACGCCGTCGACCTTCGCGGTGATCGTGTCCTCGATCTCCAGCGGCAGCACGTCGCCCGCACGCAGGTTCAGGATCTTCTCGAAGGTCGACGGGATCTCGGCGAGATTCGCGCTCAGCTCGACCTCGGCCGACTGCACCTGCTGCGACAGCACGCGCACCCAGCGGCGGTCGACCTCGAGCGCCTCGCCCTGGATCGGCGACGCGAGCACGTCGCGGATCGGCTCGACCATCGAGTACGGCATGCAGATGTGCAGCGTGCCGCCCGTCGGCCCGAACTCGATCGAGAACTGCGTGACGATCACGATCTCGTTCGGCGTCGCGACGTTCGCGAACTGCGTATGCATCTCCGAGCGCACGAATTCGAACTGCAGCGGCCGCACGCTCTTCCACGCGGTCGTGTAGTGCTCGAACACCAGGTTCAGCAGCTTGCCGATGATCCGCTGCTCGGTGGCCGTGAAGTCGCGGCCCTCGACGCGCGTGTGAAAGCGCCCGTCGCCGCCGAACAGGTTGTCGACGACGAAGAACACGAGGTTCGGGTCGAACACGAACAGCGACGTGCCGCGCAGCGGCTTCACGTGCACCAGGTTCAGGTTCGTCGGGATCGGCAGGTTGCGGGTGAACTCGCTGTACTTCTGCACCTTCACCTGGCTCACGGAGATTTCCGCCGTGCGCCGCATGAAGTTGAAGATGCCGATCCGCAAGAGGCGCGCGAAGCGGTCGTTGATGATCTCGAGGCCGGGCATCCGGCCGCGGACGATCCGCTCCTGCGTCGCGATGTTGTAGGGGCGGACGCCCGACGTGTCGCGCTGCTCGTCGACTGAATCGGTTTCGCCCGTGACGCCCTTGAGGAGGGCGTCGACCTCCTCCTGGGACATGAACTCCTGGTGGCCCATGCGCGCTCCTTGTCCGGCCGCGTTATTGGACGACGAATTCGGTGAACAGCACGTCGTCGACCTTCGCGCGCTGGTTGCCCGGCTGCGTCGGCTGTTCGATCAGCTCCCGCAGTTCCGTCGCGAGCGAACGCTTGCCGTCCGGCGTCGCGAGATCCTCGGGATGCTTGTTCGACAGCGCGAGCAGGATCCGGCTGCGGATCTCCGGCATGCGCGCGGTCAGCTGCTCCTGCGCCTTCGGGTCGGTGAGCTTCAGCGACAGGCCGACGCGCAGGTAGTGCTGCACGCCGTCGTCCGACTGCAGGTTGACGGTCAACGGGTCGAGCGGGAAGAACACCGGCGCGGCAAGCGGCGCGGGTTCGGCGGGCGCGCTCGCATGGCCGACGCCTGCCTTGCTCAGGAACACGTACATGCCGCCCGCGGCGGCGGCGGCCGCGCCCAGCGCGATGACGGCGATGAGCGCGATGCGCTTGAACTTGCCGGACGAAGCCGGCTTGTCGGCGGTCGGGTTTGCAGTCGTGGAGGCCATGTGAATGCGTGCGTGATGTCTCGTAGCATGCATTGTTCGGCATCCGGGCCGAGCCCGATGGGCGGAAAAGAGGGGGGAATTGCGGCTATCTCAGCCGATTGTCGGGCGGGTGTCGGCTCGATGCAGGGCGGGAACGGCGGGGTGAGGCGCAGCCGGCGGGCGCCGGGGCTGCGAGGCGGAGCGGGCTGGCGGCGGCGTCCACCCGCGCGGCGTCAGATCGGCAACAGCGACAAGAGCGGCGCGATCAGCACCATCGCGACGCCGGCGATCATCATCGTGAGGCTCGACACGACGCCTTCCTCGCTGCCGATCTCGCGCGCCTTCGCGGTGCCCACGCCGTGGGCGGCCGCGCCGAACAGCGCGCCGCGCGCGAGCCGCGTGCGCATCGGCACCAGCGCCAGCACGATTTCGCCGAGCAGCATCCCGCAGATGCCGGTCGCGATCACGAAGAGGGCGGTGAGGTCCTTCGGGGCATGGATCTTGTCGGATACGGCCAGCGCGAACGGGGTCGAGACCGAGCGCGTCATCAGCGAGCGCTGCAGCTCGGGCGACAGGTGCAGCAGCTTCGCGAGCAACAGCGACCCGCACACGCCCGCGCCGATCCCGACCGCGACGCCGACCGACAGCGACAGCCAGTGGCGGCGGATCAGGTCGCGGTACTCGTAGATCGGCACCGCGAACGCGATCGTCGCCGGGCCGAGCAGCCACATCAGCCAGCGCGTGTCGCGGAAATAGACCGAATACGGGATGCCGGTCAGCAGGACCAGCAGCACCAGCACGCCGGGCACGAACACGAGCGGCGAGAACAGCAGCGTCTTCCTGTACGCGTAGAGCCGCTTCGACACAAAATACAGGACGACCGTCAGCACGAAGCAGCCGACGGAAATCGCGGTATTCACCTGGTCGGCGGACAGGTTCGACAGCAGCGCAGGCATTCCAGGCTCCGGCTCAGTGGGCGGACACGGTGGCGAGGCGCGCGCGGCGGCGCTCGGCGAACACGCGCTGCGCGGCGAGCCGGCGTTCGAGCTTCGCGGCGAGGTCGACCGCCACCGCCACCGCGACCATCACGAAGGCGGTGCCGGCGAGCATGACCAGCGCGATACGCCAGCCGTCCTCGCGGAACAGCCCGCCGTACTGGACGGCCGCGACGGCGGCCGGCACGAAGAACAGCAGCATGTCGGACAGCAGCCAGTTCGCGCCGTCCTTGACCCACGCGGGCGCGACGCGGCCCGAAAACAGCAGCGCGAGCAGCACCGCGAGGCCGATCACACCGGACGGCACCGGCAGCCCGACCGCGCGCACCGTCCAGTCGACGGCCATCCACAGCACGCCGAGCGCGGTGGCCTGAAGCACGATCCGGCCCGTACGCGCAACGTTGCCCGAAGCGGCGGGGCGGGCGGCGGCAGTGGCGGTCGGCTGGGTCATGGCGGGCTCCATACAGATGTTTCGTCGATGGTGTGAGTATAGGGTTTCCCCTAACCATAAATAAAATGACTTGTCTCTATCCTTATCATTCCAATTCGGAATTCAGTTTGTGTTCGCTGCACCAACCTGGGGAGTGATCGATGGAATTGCGCGCGCTGCGGTACTTCGTCGAGGTGGTCCGTCAGCAGAGTTTCACGGCGGCCGCCGACCGGCTGTTCGTCACGCAGCCGACCATCAGCAAGATGGTGAAGGCGCTCGAGGACGAAATCGGCTCGCCGCTGCTGCTGCGCGACGGCCGGCAGATGGTGCTGACCGACGCGGGGCGGATCGTGTTCCAGCGCGGCCAGGACGTGCTCGCGGCGCAGGCGCAGCTGCAGTCGGAGCTGAAGGATCTCGGCACGCTTGGGCGCGGCGAGCTGACGATCGGCATTCCGCCGCTCGGCGGGTCGCTGTTCACGCCGATCATCGCCGCGTACAAGCAGCGCTATCCGAACATCGAGCTGAAGCTGTTCGAGCAGGGCGCGCGGATGATCGAGGCCGCGCTGATGTCGGGCGAGCTCGAGCTCGGCGGGCTGCTGGAGCCGGTCGATCCCGCCACGTTCGAGCGGTTGCCGATGGTGCGCGCGCCGCTGTGGCTCGTCGCGCCGCGCGAGTCGCGCTGGGAGGACCACAAGGCCGTGCCGCTCGCCGATCTCGAGCGCGAGTCGTTCGTGTTCTACGCGGAGAGCCTCGCGCTGCACGATGCGGTGCTCGACGCATGCCGGCAGGCCGGCTTCACGCCGTCGATCGTGAGCCGCAGCGGACACTGGGATTTCATGGCGGCCCTCGTGCACGCGGGCGTCGGCATCGCGCTGTTGCCGGAGCCGTACTGCCGGCGGCTCGACGCGCGGCAGTTCACGTGCCGGCCGATCGTCGAGCCGGAAATCACGTGGGCGATCGCGCTCGGCTGGCTGAAGAAGGGTTACCTGTCGCACGCGGCGCGTGCATGGCTCGAGGTCGCGCGGGCGACGCTGCCGATCGCGTCGGGCGACGATCTGGCGTTCGGCGGATTGCTGGCGCGGGAGTGAGACTCACCGCCGGGATGGAAGAGGAGCGGGCCGGCGCCGGCGCGGCCCGTCGCGCGTTCAGTGCCCCATCGCCGGCCCCGCGCCCTTCTTCGGCTTCGTGATCCACACGAGCGCCGCGAGCGCGATGAACACGCCCGCCGACAGGTGGAAGAAGTCGTTGGTCGCCATCATGAAGCCCTGCTGCGTGACGAGCTGGTTGAGCTGAGCGTTGGCCGTCTGCCCGACGATGCCGAGCTGCGCGAGCGCGCCCTGGTAGTCGGTCGTGCTCTGCGCATAGACGCTCACCGATTCCGACAGCCGCGCGTGGTGGTAGATCGCGTCGTTCTCCCAGAACGTCGAGCTGGCCGCGGTGCCGATCGCGCCGGACAGCGTGCGCAGGAAGTTCGACAGCCCCGAAGCGCTCGCGAGCCGCTCGTCGGAGATGCTCGACAGCGTGATCGTCGTCATCGGCACGAAGAAGCACGCGACGCCGATCCCCTGCACGAGCCGCGGCAGGATCACATGGTTGAACGGCACGTCGAGCGTGAACGTCGAGTTCCAGATCGACACGCCGGCGAACACGATGAACGCGAAGCTCGCGACCATCCGCAGGTCGAGCCGGTGCATGTTGCGCCCGATCAGCGGCGACAACACGAGCGCGAGCAGCCCGACCGGCGCGGTCGCGAGGCCGGCCTTGCCGGCCGTGTAGCCCATCACCGTCTGCAGCCACAGCGGGAAGATCACGACCGAGCCGAAGAACGCCATGAAGCCGAACGAGATGATCATCGCGCCGAGCGCGAAGTTGCGGTCCTTGAACAGCGACAGATCGACCACCGGTTCCTTCTCGGTCGCCTCCCACACGAGCATGAACGCCAGCGACACGACCGCGATCAGCGCGAGCGCGACGATGAAGGTCGAGTTGAACCAGTCGCGGTCCTTGCCGAGGTCGAGCATCATCTGCAGGCACGACACGCCGATCACGAGCAGCGCGAGGCCGACCGCGTCGATCCGCTGCCTGGTCGTCTTCGTTTCGCGGCCGCGCAGCAGGAAGTACGCGCAGGCCGCCGAAAAGATCCCGATCGGCAGGTTGATGTAGAAGATCCAGGGCCACGTGTAGTTGTCGCTGATCCAGCCGCCCAGCAACGGGCCGAAGATGGGTGCGACGATCACCGTCATCGCCCATAGCCCGAGCGCGAGCCCGCGCTTCGCGGGCGGATAGCTGCGCATCAGGATCGTCTGCGACAGCGGCACCATCGGCCCCGACACGAGGCCCTGCAGCAGCCGGAACGCGATCAGCGTCTCGAAGTTCTCCGCGAGGCCGCACAGCGCCGACGCGATCGTGAATGCGAGCACCGACAGCGTGAACAGGCGCACTTCGCCGACCCGCCGCGCGAGCCAGCCGGTCAGCGGCACCGCGATCGCGGACGCGACCGAATACGACGAGATCACCCACGTGCCTTCGCTCGTCGCGACGCCGAGGCTGCCCGAGATGGTCGGCACCGCGACGTTCGCGATCGACGTGTCGAGCACTTCCATGAAGGTGCCGAGCGCGAGCCCGACGGTGAGGAGCGCGAGCGCGCCGCCGGTCAGCGGCGCGGGTTCGGCGGGACGGGGCGCGGCGGATGCCGTGGTGGCGGACATCGGAATCTCCTAGACGCGGCGCGCGCGACGCGCCGGCACGGCGCACGGGCGCACGATATCGCGCGGCCCGGCTGGTTGGAACGGGTGAGGGGAGAGACGGAGCACGTGCCTTGTCATCTTCTGCCCAGACAGAGAAATAAGCGACTGCTTAACCTAGACATCGGGCCTCCGTGCTCAACAATCCGGTTCGTCGGGCTTCGGGCAGCCGGTGTCGCCGGGCCCGTTGGCGATGAACCGCTGCAGCAGGCCGGTGAGCAGCGCGAGCTCGTCGGCCGAGAAGCCGGCCAGCTGCGCGTTCAGCGCGGTCGCGATCAGCGACGGCAGCGCGCGGGCCGCTTCGGCGCCGCGTTCGGTCAGCGTCAGCTCGATCACCCGGCGGTCCTGTTCGCTGCGCGAGCGTGCGATCAGGCCCTTGCGCTCGAGACGGTCGAGCATCCGGGTCATCGAGCCGCTGTCGTACGACATCTTGCGCGACAGCTCGAACGGCGTGCGCGCATAGCCGCGCGACAACAGCAGGATCACGCCGATCTGTTGCGCGGTGAGGTCGTACGGCTCGAGCGCGCGGTCCATTCGCTCGACGAGCGCCTGCCGGGCCTTGGTCAGGTAGTAACCGAGGCTCGTTTCCAGTGCGATGGTGTCGGGATCGTAGAGGCCGCCGTTCATGCGAATTGCGCGCGCTGCAATAGTGCGTTTCAGGTCAAAACGCGCCCAGTATCTTGAAAATTAATTGCTTAGTCAATATTATTTCAGGCAACCAGTTACGACGTGCATGTTGCACTGCCGGAGACGATGTTCTGACCGCTTCGCCCGCGCTGCCGGGCACCCCGAGGATGTTCGCGATGCTGTTCCTGAAAAATGCCGCCGGCGCGCTGCGCCGCAACCTGACCGATACCGCTCATCATGTGTTCTCCGGGCCGCACCGCGGCTGGAAGATCGCGCTGTACGTGACGATGCTGGTGGTACCGGGCGGATCGCTCGCGGCGCTCGGGTTCGCATGGTTCGATCACCGCCGGCAGCGCAACGCGAAGCACACCGCCCGCCGCACGAGCCAGCCGGCGGCAACGGAGCCGTCGACATGGCGGTCCGCCGCCGATCCCGTCCCGGTGCCCGTGCACTGCCACTGACACCGCACCACCCCCGCCATCCGGACTGAACGTCGGCCGCATCCCCGCGGCCCGGCGCCGTCCGCGCCGCATTCGTTGCCCGCTCCGCGCGCAAGCGATCCGTAATGACCGGTAAACCGGCCGGCCGAGCCGGTAACACATTCGTGCCGCCGCGCACCGTACCCTTAGGGCTGCGCAGCTTTCCCGCCGTCAGTTACCATTTGTCCGCCAGCGGCACAACGACCGCATCGCGCGACGCCGCTCGCCGGCCATCGCGCCCAGACAGGAATACCACGATGCCGTACGCCCCCCTCCCGCGCGCCCTTCGCCCGCTGAGCGCCGCCGTCGCCGTTGCGACGGCCGTGCTGCTCGCCGGCTGCGCCGTCGGGCCCGACTATCACCGGCCCGACACGTCGATCCCCGCCGCCTTCAAGGAAGCGCCGGCCGGCTGGAAGGTCGCACAGCCCGCCGACCGGGCCGACCGCGGCCCGTGGTGGACCGTCTACAACGATCCGCAGCTCGACGCGCTGATCGGCAAGCTCAACGCATCGAACCAGACCATCGCGCAATCGGCCGCCGCGTACCGGCAAGCCCGCGCGCTCGTCGCCGAAGCGCGTGCCGCGTACTTCCCGACCGTCGGGTTGACCGCGTCGGGCTCGCGCTCCCGCACGGGGCGCGCGTCGACGTCGAGCACGTCGGGTCTCGGCAGCAGCTCGTCGATCGGCAACAGCTACAGCGTCGGTCTCGATGCGAGCTGGGAGCCCGACTTGTGGGGCAAGGTGAGCCGCAGCGTCAGCGCGCAGCGCGCCGGCGAGGCGGCCGCCGCGGCCGATCTCGCGAACGCGCGGCTGTCGCAGCAGGCGCTGCTCGCGCAGACCTACTTCCAGCTGCGCACGTCCGATGCGCTGCAGAAGCTGCTCGACGACACCGTGAAGTCGTACGGCGAATCGCTGAAGCTCACGCAGAACCAGTATGCGCAGGGCGTCGCCGCGCGCGCGGACGTGATCCAGGCGCAGACGCAGCTGCAGAGCGCGCAGGCCGCGGCGATCGACAACGGCGTCGCGCGCGCGCAGTACGAGCACGCGATCGCGACGCTGATCGGCGAACCGGCCTCGACGTTCTCGCTGCCGCCGAATCCGCTCGCGGCGGAACCGCCGATCACGCCGGTCGACGTGCCGTCCGCGCTGCTCGAGCGCCGGCCCGACATCGCGGCGGCCGAGCGCCGCGCGGCGGCCGCGAACGAGCAAATCGGCGTCGCGATTGCCGCGTTCTTCCCGACGCTCACGCTGTCGGCCACCGGCGGTTTCCAGAGCTCGGTGTGGTCGCAGCTGTTCACGCTCCCCGCGCGGTTCTGGACGGTCGGCCCGCAGCTCGCGGCGACGTTGTTCGACGCCGGCCTGCGCGCCGCGCAGACCGATGCCGCGCGCGCGACCTACGACCAGGATGTCGCCGCGTACCGCCTCGCGGTGCTCACCGCGTTCCAGGATGTCGAGGACAACCTCGCGTCGCAGCGCATCCTCGCGCAGGAAGTCGACGTGCAGCGGCAGGCCGTCGACAGCGCCGAGCACGCGCTCGCGATCGTCACGAACCAGTACAAGGCCGGCACGGTCGCCTACCTGAACGTGCTGACCGCGCAGACCACCGCGTTCACCGCGCAGCAAAAGCTCGCGACGATCGGCGGGCAGCGGATGGTGTCGTCGGTCGGGCTCGTGAAGGCGCTCGGCGGCGGCTGGGATGCATCGGACATGGCGCGCGAAACGGGCGATGTGGCGGCGCCGGTGCCGGCGAGCAGCGCGTCGGTCGCGCAGAAATGAATATTACGCTCGATTGAACGACTGCATGCCATATCGCTTACCAAAAGGACGGCGAAAATGGCATCTTTCGGTCACTTCCTAGAAAGGATAATCGAATTCGACAAAAATTATAAAACTTGATTTTCGTCATCTTGCAATTATCTCAAAATAAAATTCGCGAACTTATTAATGGCTCAGCCCATGAATTCATTGCATCAACACCATGATGCGAATTCACCATTAACAAGGAAACGACTGAAATGACTGCAAATATCGGAGAAAAATGCCCGCAGGGTGGTACGTGGTATCCCGTCGGAAATCCGAATGACACTCGCTCCATCGGTATCGGCAATATCATGCCGCCTACACCGAACGGCGAGCGCTATTGGGTTCTGAAAACGCCGACGGGCGACAAGTAAGTTACATGGGCCGGTTTTGCCGGCCCTTCGTTTCATTGTCCGCGCCATCGATATCTGAATCGATGGAGGGATCGACGTATTGCAACCCGGCCGGCAGTGACTTCCGTGAAAATCATTCCAGCCGATCACATTTGTTTGAGCACACTTCGCGCGTCAGCGCGTCGCGTCGCCGAAGATCAGCGACACCTGGTTGTTGCCGATCGGATGGCCGAGCAGGTTCAGCAGCCCCGCGAGGTTCGCCTGCTGCTCGGGCGCCGCATGCGCGGTGCCGCGAAACGAACCCTGGCCGGGGCCAAAGCTGCCGTGCCCGTCGAGGAACAGCGGGCCCTGCGTCGTCGACAGGTCGAGATCGGCGTCCGAGCCCTTCGCCTGCAGCACCGCACGGTACGAGCCGAGCGGCTTCACGCGCGACACGCGCGAACTCATCGAATCGATCGTCACCGTCAACTGGCCGAACGCGTTGTTGCCGATCATCCGCCAGTCGGTCCAGCCGAGCCGCACGTCACCCTGCAGATCGAGCGTGTTGAACGGCGTGCCGAGCCCGGCGAGCAGCGACGCGGGCACGGCCATCGAGCCCGCCGACAGCACCGCGCCGCGCCACGTCGCGTCGAGCGTGACGGCGTCGGGCATCGCCTCGGTCTGCCGCATGCGCATCCGCACGCGCCCGGTCAGGAGCGGCCAGAAGCCCGTGGTCCATTCGACCCGGCCCGGCAGCAGCGTCGCCGCGCTCTGGTCGGCGCCCGGCGCGAGCATCAGCGTGCCCGAGCCGTGCCACAGCGATCCGTCCGGATCGACGAGGTTGACGTGCCCACCGGTCGCGCGCGCGAACTGCGGGGCGATCCAGGCGGCCGGCGCGAGCGCGACGAGCGTCAGCGCCGTCGCGAGCCCGCCCGCCACCACCCACGGCAATGCGGCGACGAGCCGCCGAATCCCTGGCCTCATCGGCCGACCGTCGCTTGTTTCATCCACTGCGTCATTTCTGCGTCGAGGGTTGCATCACGGCCGTCAGGTCGACCTGGCCGTCTTCCTTCAGCGCGGTCACGTGCGCTTCGCCGACCTGCACCTTGAACTGCCGGCGCGCGTCGTCGAGCCACTGCGTCCACACCGGGAACGGCACGTTCTTCATCTGGACCTGCACGCCGTTACCGACGACCTGCACCTGCGCGCCCTGCAGCCCGTGATCGGACAGCGACGCGGTGAGCGCATCCTTCAGCGCGAGGCCGGTCGGCGCGACGCCTTGCGCGGCGACCGTCAGCGACTTCGCCTCGGTGGCCTGCGCGGTCATCTGCGCGAGCTCGCGGCGCATCGTCGGCAGTTCGTGGCGGATCCGCGCGCGGCCTTCCTGCGCGGGCGACCACAGCACCGAATACGCGATCGCGACCGCCAGCACGGCGCCGCCCCAGCCGAGCAGCGTCCGCTCGCGCGGCGTGCGTTCGCCCCAGAACTGGGCCAGCGTCTGGTTCAGTTGTTCGGTCTTCATGAGCGGCTCCGGATCGTCCATTTGCCGGTGCTGCTGTCGACTTCGCCGGACAGCCCGTTGCGCGCGAGACGCTGCGGGAAATCGGGGTCGACCTTGACCTCCGGCTTGAAGCCGACGTCGAGCCGCCGGTCGTGATAATCGAGCGACGCGATTCCGTTCAGCGGCAGCGCGCCCATCGAACGCGACAACCCGCTCGACAGCGCGAGGAAATCGTTCGGCGACAGCTCGCCCGCCGCAAGGCGCAGCTGGTCGAGCTGACGCTGCATCTGCGCGGGCGGATCGAGCACCGTCGTCGTCTTCGGGAAGGCCGACAGCAGCGTCTCGGTGATCTGCGCGGACAGCGCGTCGCGCTCGCGCGACAGCTTCCACCAGTGCAGGTTCATCCCGATCACCGCGACACCGAGCGTGGCCGCGGCGAGTGCGATCGGCACGCGCAGGCGCTTCACCGTCGCGCGGTCGAAGCGCCACGGCTGGGATTCGAATTCGAACTGGCACAAATCGAAGCGCTCGGTCAGCGCACGCCGCGCGAATGCGTCGAACGACAGCGGTTGCGCGCCCGGCAGCAGCGGGCCGTCGGCACGCCCGACCGACGCGAGGCGCGGCTCCGCGCCCGGTTCGCCGAGTTCGTACAGCTCGACGTCGCCACCACCGGCGAGCGCGGCCAGCGTGCCGCCCGCGCGGGATGCCGGCGCCGCGAAACCTTCGCCGAGCGCGCCGCGCGCGACCGCGAGCTCGAGACGCGGCGCACCGGCCGCGGCCGGCTGCGCGCCGGCTTCCACGAGCACGGGTTCGACCGTCGTCGCGAGGCCGAGCACCGCGGCCACCGCCGTCGGGCGAAGGGGCGGCTCGTCCGCCGCCGTGATTGCGTCGGCCGGCGTGGCCTCACCGTCGGCAGGCGCATCGGGCGCCGCGTCCGCAGCCGGCGCCCGCGGCGCGGGCAGGCAGCGCGTCGCGGGCACGGCGCTCAGGTGCCGGTGGCCGGCTGCCGTGAACGCGTCGCAGATCGCGCGGAACCACGCGCGATCGACGACGGCCAGCACGCGGCGGCCGTCCGGCAGCGCGACCGGATCGAGCGCGATATGGCAGCCGAGCGGATCCTGGATCAGCTGGTCCTCGACGATGTTGGGCAGCGCCTGGCGCAGCTTCGGCCCCTTGAGCGGCGGCACGGTCGCGGCCAGCAGCAGCACGTCGCGCGCGGCGACGATCAGCACCGTCGCATTCGCGCGCGGCAGCAGCGCGAGCGCGGCGCGGCCCGCGCGCTGCACCTGGCCGGCCTTGTCCACGAGCGTGAACGGCAGCTCCGGCCACTGCCACTCCTGCAGCGGCACGGCCGGCTCGCGCGGAGGCAAAGAAACAATCAGCGTGCTCAAGAGCTCCTCTCCCGAATGGCGTCGTTATAGCTGGTCGCGGATGCGCACGACCCGCGTCGAGTGCGTGGTCGAATCACGATACACGAGCGAGGTGCGATCGACCTCCGCGCGATCGTGCTGAATCCGGCCGTGCACGATGAAATAGTTCGAATTGACGTCGACGAGGCTCGAATCGATCGTCGCGTTCGGCGGCGCGCCGGCGCCGCGCAGCGCGAGCTGCACGTCGCCGACGTTGCGGAAAAACACGGTCTCGCGCCGCGCCACGAGCGCCTGCGCGGACGACACGCTCATCCCCGGCACCAGCGCCGCGATCACCTCGGCCGGCGCGGTGTTCATGTTCACCGGCGTGGTGGTCGGCAGCACGGTGACGAACGGGCGCAGCCGCGCGACCATCTCGGGCGTCACGCCGTCGACGTCGAGCAGGCTGTCGACGCCGGTCATCTGGAGCGGCGCGGGCCCGCGATCGCCGTCGGACATCCCCGGTTCGTCGGTGATGTTGCCGGTCATGTCGCCGCCGGGCACCGGCGCGGTCGCGGCCGTACCGGCGCCGGGCAGCGTCGGCGTCTGGAAGCGCGTCGCCGAATGCATCAGGCCCGCGCGCATCTGCAGCGCGATCCGCTTAGCGAACGCGCCGTCGTAGCCGAGCGTCGTTAACAGCCGCTGGAACGCCTGGAGCTGCATCACGTTGAGCTGCAGCACGCCGGGCGCCGGCGACGACACGAGGTTGCGCAGGTTGTACTTCGCCTGCGCGTCCTCGATCGATCCGGAGATGTAGGTGTCTTCGCCGCCGTTGTCGTTCGGCGCGCCGATCCGGCCGAGGAAGTCGGACAGCTTGGTCTTCGCGATCGGCACGGCCCAGATCCCGCCGAGATAGGTAATGCCGGGCGCCGTGTCGCCTTCGGAGCGCAGGATCATGCGCGTCCAGTCGAGCGCGCCGCGCGCGACCCACTGCGCCTGCGCGATCACGCGCTGGTTCTCGATGCGGCGAATCTGCACCTGCTGACGCCACAGCATCCCCGACACGAGGATCGCCGACAGCGCAACGACGAGCAGCGCGGTGATGATCGCCGCACCGCGCTCGCGGCGGGTGCGTGCATGCGCGCGTGCGCCGCCACGCGCGGCGAACCGGGAACGGTGAGGGCGCGCTCGCATCGTCATTCCCCGACGAGGAAAATGCGCGTGACGGGCACGCGCAGCGACGTCGCGCCGATGCTGACCTGCAGCCCCGTCACCGCGCGCGTCGGCGGCGCGTTGCCGATCTGCGGCACCTTCAGCGCATCGTTGTTCTGCGACAGCGCGTCGCTGGCCGCCTGCAGGTTGGTGGTCCAGCCGACGCGCGGCACGTACAGCTTCGCGTCGATCGCACCGACACCGCCCATCAGCGCGACCCAGCTCCAGCCGTCGACGCTGCTGTCCTTCAGCACGTCGCGCAGGCGGTTCGCGTCGTCGAGCGGCGGCGACGCATAGCGCACGACGCGCCCGCCGGCGATCCGGTAGCGGACCACCTGCAACCGCGGCGCGGCGCCCGGCACGTCGAGTTCGCGGACGATCTGCAGCGTGTTGCCGGCGACGCCGATCGCCGGCTGGCCGGCTTCGTCGTCGGTGGCGGCGAGCCGCGCGTCGATGCGCATCTGGTCGAACATCTGCGCGAAGATGCGCTCGTCCTCCATCGCGGACGCGACCTTGTCGCGGCCGCGCATGATCTGGTCGAGCCCGCGCCACGAGAGGATCGCGACCACCGCGAGGATCGCGATCGCGATCATCAGTTCGATCAGCGTGAAGCCGCGCACGCGGCGCGGGCCGACGGAACGCACGGGCCGGCGCCGCATCGGCGCGTCAGAGCGGACGGCTGGTTTCATTCGCGACCACCGTCACCATTTGCGCGAGCACGCCGACGTGCCCCGGCATGCTCACCGACATCTGCACGCGCCGGAACACCGGGTTCGGCGTCGTGCTCACGCGCTGCGTGCAGACCAGCTGCACGTTGCCTTGCGAACAGTCGAAACTCTGCTCGCCGACCTCCGGCCACGCATGCGTGAGCCGCAGCTGCGCGAGTGCGTTGTCGGCGCTCCAGCCGGCGAGCAGCCGGCGATGGAGATCGGATGCATTGGTCGCCATCGTGCCGACCGCGCGGATCGACGCGGCAAGCGCGACCGCGATGATCGCGAGCGCGACCAGCACCTCGATCATCGTGAAGCCTCGGGAAGGAGCCGGGAAGGGCAGGCGACGACGCATCGTCATTGCACCTCGTAGCGGCCGTTGCCGGTGCCGACGATCGTCGCGCTGCCGACCGCCGAATGCAGCGTCACGCGTACCGGCGTGTCGACGCTTTCGATGCCGAACACGACGCGGCTCGCACGCGTGTCGGATCCCGGATAGTCGATGTCGGCGCCGGTGACGCCGCCGTCCCAGTCGCGCGGGCGCAGCACGTCGTCGCGCAGCGTGCGCCAGCCGTCGGGCGAGCTCACGTCGAAACGGAAGCCGTGCGCGGTCGGCTGCCACGCGATCGGACGTGCGCGCACCTGCGCTTCGTCGCCGGCCGTCTCGAACAGCAGCGCGATGCGCTGCGCTTCCTCGCGCAGGTCGGTGCGCGGATTGCGCGTGAGCGACAGCGACGCGAGCGACACCAGCAGGCCCGCGATCACGAGCACGACCAGCATCTCGAGCAGCGTGAAGCCGCGCGCTCGCGCCGCGGTCACGGCCGCGCCGCGACGCACGCGGCCGTCGCGGGCATCGCGGCGAGCGCGAGCGGAGCGCAAGGGCGTGCGAAGGGCGGGCATGAAGTGAAGAAACGGGAAGAACGTCGGTCCGGTCAGCGCGCGCTTACTGCCACGAACCGATGTCGGAATCGTTGCTCTCGCCGCCTTCCTTGCCGTCGGCGCCGTAGCTGAACACGTCGATCTCGCCGTGCACGCCCGGGTTCAGGTACTTGTACCCGTTGCCCCACGGATCGTTCGGCAGGCGCTCGAGATAGCCGCCGTCCTTCCAGTTGTTCGGGATCGGATCGGTGGTCGGCTTCTGGGTCAGCGCGTTCAGGCCCTGTTCCTGGGTCGGATAGCGGCCGTTGTCGAGACGGTACAGCTTGAGCGCCTGCATGATCGTGCCGATGTCCTGCTTCGCGGCGATACGACGTGCCTCGTCGGGACGGCTCATGATCTTCGGCACGATCAGTGCCGCCAGGATCCCGAGGATCGCGACCACCACCATGATCTCGATCAGCGTGAAACCGCGCTGACGGCGCACGGCCGCATTACGGCGAGTGATCCACGTTTGCATGACTGACTACCTCTTTCCAAAAAATATCGTCGATTGAGTGACGCACCCGGCGCATTCCGGACGCTTGCCTGACGGCCGGCTTCCGTTTCCCCGGGCGCGGAGCACGCATTGTAAGGCGCGCATTGCCGAGGGCTTTCACCCAACGCAAATTTCATATACATCCGTACAATAGCGCGCATGAACGCGCTCTCGATCCGGATCCTCTCCCTAGCCCTCTTCGCGGGTTTGTGCGCGACGGCCACCTACTGGGTCGTCACGCTGTCGGCCCGCGAAGCGCCGCTGCCCGCCGCCGCCGCGCGGTTGCCGATCCGCACCGAGGACGCCGCCGCGCTCTTCGGCGGACAGCTCGACAAGAATCCCGTGCAGGACATCCACCTGTTCGGCATTCTCGCGCTCGATCATGGCGGTGCCGCGATCGTCGGCGTCGGCGGCGAACCGCCGCGTGCCGTGTCGCTCGGCGCGGAAGTCACGCCCGGCGCGAAGCTCGCCGAAGTCCGCAGCCGCTCGATCATCGTCGACCGCAACGGCGCCCGCGCCGAAATCCAGCTCCCCGCGAACACGCCGTCCCCCGCGATCTACATGCGTTGAACGGCGGCGGCCCGACCGGCGCCCGGGCCGTCACTGCACCATGTTGTTCAGCTCGATGATCGGCAGCATCACGGCCAGCACGATCACGAGCACGATGCCGCCCATCGCGAGGATCAAGAGCGGCTCGAGCAGGCTCGTCAGGAACATCGTGCGCCGCTCGAGTTCGCGCGCCTCGCCTTCCGCCGCGCGATCGAGCATCGTCGTCACGTCGCCCGTCGCCTCGCCGGAACGGATCAGGTGCACGAGCACCGGCGGAAACGTCTTCACGTTGTTCAGCGCGCGCGACAGCGCGGAGCCTTCGCGCACGCGCACGATCGCATCGTCGATGTTCGCGCGCATCGCGCGGTTCGACAGCGTCTCGCCGGCCGCCTGCAACGCGCGCAGGATCGGCACGCCGGCCGCGGTCAGGATGCCGAGCGTGCTCGCGAAGCGCACCGTGTTGTAGCCGCGCACGAGCTTGCCCGCGAGCGGCGCCGTCAGCACCCAGCGGTCGAACGCGAGCCTGGGCCCGTCGCGCGACAGCGTCGCCTTCACGAACCACACGACGAGCGCGACCGCGATCAGGATCGCCCACCACCAGTGCCGGACGAAATCCGACAGCGCCATCATCACGATCGTCAGCAGCGGCAGTTGCTGCTTCGTGCTCGCGAATACGTTGACGACCTGCGGCACGACATAGCTCAGCAGGAACGTGACGATGCCGAATGCGATCAGCGTGACGATTCCCGGATACGTGAACGCCAGCAGGATCTTCTGCTTCAGCGCATTGCTCTGTTCGATGTAGTCGGCAAGGCGCGACAGCACGATGCCGAGCTTGCCGGTGTGCTCGCCCGCCGCGACGAGCGCGCGGTAGATTTCCGGAAAGTCGCGCGGATGCTGGCCCAGCGCGTTCGCGAGCGAATGGCCGCCGAGCACTTCCGCGCGGATCGCGGCCATCAATTCGCGGATGTAGTCGCGCTCGGCCTGCTCGGTGAGCACGCCGAGCGCCTCGTCGAGCGGCAGCCCCGCGATCAGCAGGCTCGCGAGCTGGCGCGTGAGGATCGCCTGCTCGCGCTGCGACAGCTTGCGGCCGAACGCGAGGCGTTGCGAGCGCGCGCCGCGGGTCGCGCTGGCGGCCGGCTCGACGACGAGCGGCGTGAGCCCCTGCGTGCGCAGCTGCCCGCGCGCGGCGCGCGCGCTGTCGGCGTCGATCACGCCTTTCTGCGCGCGCCCCGCCGAATCGATTGCTTCGAAACGGAATGCCGGCATCGCGCTATGCGCCTCCCGTCACGCGCAGCACTTCCTCGAGCGACGTCGCGCCGGCCGCGAGCCAGCGCTCGGCGTCGTCGCGCAGCGTGCGCATCCCTTCCGCGCGGCCCGCGGCGAGAATCTCCGCATCGGCCGCGTTGCGGTGGATCAGCGTGCGGATCGAATCGTCGACGACCAGCAGTTCGTACACGCCGCGCCGGCCGGTGTAGCCCGAATGCCCGCACTTGTCGCAGCCGACCGGATGCCACACGGTGCGGCCTTCCTCGTGCCGCTCTTCCTTGCAGACCGGGCAGAGCTGGCGCACCAGGCGCTGCGCGAGCACGCCGAGCAGCGACGACGCGAGCAGGTACGGCTCGACGCCCATGTCGGTCAGGCGCGTGACGGCCGATGCGGCATCGTTCGTGTGCAGCGTCGCGAGCACGAGGTGGCCCGTGAGCGACGCCTGCACCGCGATCTGCGCGGTTTCCAGATCGCGGATTTCGCCGATCATGATCACGTCCGGGTCCTGGCGCAGGATCGAGCGCAGCGCGCGGGCAAAGGTCATCCCGATCCGCTCGTTCACCTGCGTCTGGCCGATGCCGGACAGGTCGTATTCGATCGGATCCTCGACGGTCATGATGTTGGTCGTCGCCGTTTCGAGCCGCGACATCGACGCATACAGCGTCGTCGTCTTGCCCGAACCGGTCGGGCCCGTCACCAGCACGATCCCGTGCGGGCGGCCGATCAGCTTGTCGAACTGAACGAGCGTGTCGCGGCCCATCCCGAGCGCCTCGAGGTTCAGGCGCTGCGCATCCTTTTCCAGCAGACGCAGCACCGCGCGCTCGCCGTGCCCGGTCGGCAGCGTCGACACGCGCACGTCGACCGGCCGGCCGCCGACGCGCAGCGTGATGCGGCCGTCCTGCGGCAGGCGCTTCTCGGCGATGTCGAGCTGCGCCATGATCTTGATCCGCGAGATCAGCGCGCCGTGCAGCGCCTTCTTCGGGCGCACGACGTCGCGCAGCGTGCCGTCGACGCGAAACCGCACGACCGATGCGTTCTCGAACGGCTCGATGTGAATGTCCGATGCCTGTTCGCGCGCCGCTTGCGTGAGCAGCGCGTTGATCATCCGGATGATCGGCGCGTCGTCTTCCGATTCGAGCAGATCCTCGACTTCGGGAATGTCCTGCATCAGCCGCGACAGGTCGACTTCGCCTTCGACCTCGCCGACGATCTGCGCCGCGCTGCCGTCCTGGCGCGCATAGGCCTGGTTGATCGCCTGCGCGAGCTCGTCGGCCGGCACGCGATGCACGGAGATCGAGCCGAAGTTGCGCGCGATTTCGGCGAGCGCCGCGTCGTTCGTGCGTTCGCTGATCCACACCTCGAGCGTGTCGTCGAGCTGGTGCGCGATCAGCACCTGGCCGCTCTTCGCAAAGCCGTACGGCAACAGGCGCGCGGCGAGCGGCGACGGCGGCTGCCGTTCGCCCGGCGCGCCGTCGTGGGCGGAGGACGCGAGCACGTCGGTCACTGCGAGGCTCCCGGCGTGGCGGTCAGCGGCTGTTGCGGCACGGCCTGCTGCGGCACGCTCTGCGGCTGCGCGGGCGTTGCCTCCGGCAACGGCTGGGCCGGCACCGGCGCGACCTGGCGCTGCAGCTGCTGGCGACGCATCTTGTCGAGATCGAACAGGTTCCCGGCGGGCGTGCCGCCCTGGCTCGGGCCGAGCGGCATCGGCGGGACGACCGGATCGTCCTTGTCGCGCATCACGTTGTTGTCCGACTTGTACGCGCCCGTCACGCCCTGAATGTAGTCGTAGCGGTTAGCCGTGACTTGCTGCGCGACATTGCGATCGTTGATGATCACCGGGCGCAGGAACACCATCAGGTTGGTCTTCTGGCGGTTCTTGTTCTCCGAGCGGAACAGCTGGCCGATCCACGGGATGTCGCCCAGCAGCGGCACCTTGCTGTTCGACACCGCGTAGTTGTCCTGCATCAGGCCGCCGAGCACGATGATTTCGCCGTTGTCCGCGAGGATCGTCGACTGGATCGAGCGCTTGGTGAAGGTCGGACCGTTGACTGCGGTCGCAGTGGAGGTCACGACCGCCGAATCCTCCGTGTAGAGTTGCAGCTTCAGAATACCGCCATCGGTGATCTGCGGCTTCACGTGCAGCGTGAGACCGACGTCGCGGCGATCGTAGGTATTGAATGCGTTGTTCGTGTTGCCGCTCGTCAGGTTCGAATACGAACCCGTCGGAATCGGCACGTTCTGGCCGACGACGATCTTCGCCTCTTCGTTGTCGAGCGTGATGAGGTTCGGCGTCGACAGCACGTTCGCGTCGCTCACGCCCGCGAAGTAATTCAGCAGCGCGCCGAGGCCCTGCACGCCGAACATGTTGTGCAGCCAACCGACGTTGAGGCCCGGCAGGAGAGTCTGCCCCAACGCGCCGAGACCCGTCGCACCGCCGGCTGCAACCGCGCCCGACACACCGAGGATGTTGCCGGTGGGTGTACCGGGAGCGCTGAAGTTCGTGCCACCGAGAAACTGGCCCTGAGCGATCTGCCACTGAATGCCGAGGTTGCCGGACGTGTTCGAGTTCAGCTCGACGATCAGCGCTTCGATATAGACCTGCGCGCGCCGTGCGTCGAGCTGGTCGATCACCGAGCGCAGGTTCCGGTAGACCGGATCGGACGCGGTGATGATCAGCGAGTTGGTCGCCGAGTCGGCCTGGATCATCCCGCCCGGCTGGTTGTCGTCGCCCTTGTCCTTGTCGCCGCCGAGCAGGCCGCCAGTACCGAGGCCGCCGCTGCCCGTCGCGCCGCTGCCGTACGACGAGGACGACGAACCGCCCAGGCCGCCCGACGGCAGCGGCGGGGTGCCCGACGTACCGGTCGAGAAGTTGCCGCTCGACGACGAGCCGCCGCCCTGGTTGAAGCTGTTCGCATCGTTGGACGACGCCGACGAACCGCTGTCGCTGCCGCTTCCCTTGCCGAGCATGCCGCGCAGCGTCTTCGCGAGCTTCACCGCGTCGGCGTTGCGCAGCGGCACGACGTGCATGTTGCCGGGCACCGCGCTCGGCGCGTCGAGCTGCTGCACGAGGCGCTTCGCGGCCGCGAGGCGCGACGCGCTGGACGCGCGCAGCATCAGCGAGTTGGTGCGCGGATCGGCCGTGACGGACACCTTCAGCGTCGCGTCGCTGTTGCCGATCGCGCCGGGGTCGAGCATCTTCTGCAGTTGCGCGGCCAGGTCGATCGCGTTCGCGTTGCGCAGCGGCACGACCTGAACCTGCGCGCCCGCGGCGCTGTCGACACCCGAGATGATCTGCGCGATGCGGCGCACGTTGTCCGCGTAGTCGGTGACGACGATCGTGTTGTTCGCCGGGTAGGCGGTGACCGTGTTGTTCGGCGAGATCAGCGGCCGCAGCACCGGCAGCAGGTTGTTCGCCGATTCGTTGCGCAGCTCGAACACCTGCGTGATGACCTGGTCGCCGCGCGCCTGCGGCGCATTGCCGACATAGGTCGGCACGCCCTGCAGCTTTGCGTCGGCCTCCGGCACGACCTTCAGCACGCCGTGATCCTGCACCAGCGCGAAGCCCTGCATGCGCAGCGCCGACTGCAGCGTCTTCAGCGCCTGGTCTTCCGGTACCGGCCGTTCGGCCACGAGATTGAGCTGCCCCTTCACGCGGGGGTCGACGATGATGGTCTTGCCGGTTGCGGCGCCGATCGCCTTGGCGACCTGGTCGATATCCGCATTCACGAAATTGAGCGTGACCTGAGCGTAGGCGGCCTGCGAGACGATGATGCCGGCGACCATCAAGGTCGTGGCGATGCGCCGCATAACGAAGCGATTTCTTGTCATGGATGATTGGGTCGATGCCGGCTCAGGCCACTTCCGGCGGTAGTGCTGGGATCCAGGTCCTAAAGGCGCGACATTAGCAGTTTTTCATGTCCGAAATATCACATTGATCCGAAGACTGTCTCACATACGACATGTATCCGGCACACCGTATGCAATATGTAAGATTTCGGCAATGCCCCGGCATTCAGGTCATCGCCGTCGTTTTGCGATGAATCGACACGAAAATGCGGTATAAACGGGCTGCCGCCTTTCGCTTGTCGTCACGCGACGGACTGTCTGTATGATACGGGCGGCGCGTTTCCAGTCGTACGAATAACAGACACGGGTTTTCCCGATCCTTGCGTCATTTCCCTTTCGTTTCCGCAACATGAACAGACGGTTCGCTTCGATCGCGTTGATCGCCGCCGGCGCGTGGTTCGCCTGCGGAAACGCTCGCGCGGATTGTTTCGACGAAGCCGCCCGCTACCAGAAGGTCAATCCGCTGATCCTGCGCGCGATCGCGTGGCAGGAGTCGCGCAACCGGCCCGACGCGCTGAACAAGAACACGAACGGCTCGGTCGACTACGGCCTGATGCAGATCAATTCGATCCACCTGCCGACGCTGTCGCGCTACGGCATCGGCCGCGACACGCTGATGCAGCCGTGCAAGAGCGTCTACATCGCCGCGTGGCACCTGCGCCAGAAGATGAATCGCTACGGCAACACATGGCAGGCCGTCGGCGCCTATCATTCCGAAACGCCGTCGCTGCGCGACAAGTACGCGCGGCAGATCGCCGGAATCCTGGCGCAGTGGAAGCTGCTGCCGCCCGAGCAGTGACGCCGCGCCGCAGCGCCGGCTGACGCCGTGCCGCTCGACCGGCGCGCGTTTGATGCACAATGCGCATCTCACGCCGCGATTTCGACCGGCCCGGGCCGATCGCGCCCCGCCAGGGCGCCGCGGCCGCTTTTCCCTCTTTTCCGTTGGTGCAAATCGTTATGAATCCGGCAATGAACCAGCCGTTGCCCGTCACCGTGCTGTCCGGTTTCCTCGGCGCCGGCAAGACCACGCTGCTCAATCACATCCTCGCGAACCGCGCGGGCCTGAAAGTCGCCGTGATCGTCAACGATCTCGCGGCGGTCAACATCGACGCGTCGCTCGTGCGCGATGCGCAGGCGCTGTCGCACGTCGAGGAACGTCTCGTCGAGATGTCGAACGGCTGCATCTGCTGCACGCTGCGCGACGACCTGCTCGTCGAGATCCGCAATCTCGCGGCGGACGGCCGCTTCGATGCGATCGTGATCGAATCGACCGGCATCGCGGAGCCGATGCCGATCGCCGAAACCTTCACGTTCGTCGACGACGACGGCGCGTCGCTGTCGAGCGTCGCGCGCCTCGACACGCTCGTCACCGTGGTCGACGCCTACAATTTCCTGCGCGACTACGGTTCCGACGACGCGCTCGCGACGCGCGGCATCGCCGCATCGGACGAAGACGATCGCACGCTCGTCGAGCTGCTGATCGAGCAGATCGAATTCTGCGACGTGCTGGTGATCAACAAGGCCGACCTCGTCGGCGCGGACGAACTCGCGCGCCTGCAGCACATCCTTGCGCGGCTCAACCCGCGCGCGCACCAGGTCGTGTCGACGTTCGGCAACGTGGCGCTCGGCGAAGTGCTGAACACCGGCCGCTTCGATTTCGACGAAGCCGCGAACGCGCCGGGCTGGCTCGCGTCGCTCGATCACGATCACACGCATTGCGACGATCCCGAGTGCCACGATCCGCATCACGCGCACGTGCATGGCGAGGCCGACGAATTCGGCATCGGCAATTTTGTTTATCGCGCGCGCCGGCCGTTTCATCCGGCGCGACTCTGGGCGCTGCTGCATCAGGAGTGGCCGGGCGTGCTGCGCAGCAAGGGCTTCTTCTGGCTCGCGACGCGCAACGACATCGCGGGTTCGCTGTCGCAGGCGGGCGGCGTGTGCCGGCATGGCCCGGCAGGTCTCTGGTGGGCCGCGCAGGATCGCGCGGAATGGCCGGACGACGACGAGTTGCTCGCCGAAATTCGCACGGAGTGGCAGGGCGACCTCGACGACCGCTCGGTCGGCGATCGCCGTCAGGAACTCGTGCTGATCGGCATCGGACTCGACGCCGACGCATGGCGCGCGAAACTCGACACATGCCTGCTCACCGATGCGGAATTCGCGCTCGGCGCGCCGCAATGGGCCACGTTCGACGATCCGTTTCCGGTGTGGGATGTCGATTCGCACGACGACGAAGACCCGGGCGACACGCAGATCGTGCACGCGTAATACACGGTAAAACTCGGGAAAAACGGCTGCGGACAGTAACCGTTAAATCTTGCAAGAGTGACGCGAACTGTGGCGAAAATGCCGCGCGCGCCCAACAAAAAACCCGCCGGAAGGCGGGTTTTTTTCCTGGAACAGGCGCTGAATTAACGCTTGTTGACGGCGTCCTTGAACGCCTTGCCAGCCGTGAACTTGACCGTCTTGGCTGCCGGGATCTTGATGGTTTCGCCCGTCTTCGGGTTGCGGCCCGTACGTGCTGCGCGCTTGCCCGAACCGAAGCTGCCGAAGCCGATCAGCTGAACCGCATCACCCTTCGACACGGCCTTCTTGATGACTTCGAGCAGCGTGTCCAGCGTTTCGCCGGTTTGAGCCTTGCTGGCGCCCGTTTGGGCGGCGACGGCGTCGATCAGTTCCTGTTTGTTCATTAAGGTTCCTTTTTCAGGTTAGGTTTGACACGAACAGCGCGAACGCGCCGATTATACGTGCGCGAACCGTGCCGTCGAGAGTCAGACTCCGACGGCACAGCGCCGAATCCTGGCCCGCGCGACGTGCCGTCCGGCTTGCCGGCGGCCACCCCGCGGTACGGCGTTGCTATGATAGCGCAGCGCAAACCCAATAACGACAAGGGTTTCAAAGATTTTCATCGGTATTTCGCCGAATGAATCGTCGATTGCCCGTTTTTTGACCTGCGCCAACCGGACAGGATACGCAGCCGGGTCCGCCGTCGCGCAACGCCGTTGGTTTTTGCCAACGGCCCGCCGGACGCCTCCGCGCAATCCCTTGCCAGGCTTGGCTGCCACGTTTTTTGTTTCGCATGCCCGACCGACTCGTTCCCGCCACGCTCGCGTTTCGCGACGACGGCACCCTCGTCTCGCCCGCATACGGCGACATCTATCACAACGTCGCGGGCGCGCTCGCGCAGGCGAGCCACGTGTTCATCGCGGGCAACGCGCTGCCCGCGCGCTGGCAAGGCCGCCGCACGTTCACCATCGTCGAGACCGGGTTCGGCGCGGGCGCCAACTTCCTCGCGACCTGGGCCGCCTGGCGCGACGATCCCGCGCGCTGCGAGCGGCTGCATTTCGTGTCGTTCGAGAAACATCCGTTTTCGCGCGACGATCTGCGCCACGCACTGTCAAATATAGTTGCGAACACAACCATGTCGGCAGAAGCGGGGATGCTCGCCGATGCGTGGCCGATGCTCGTTCCAGGTTTTCATCGCCTCGAATTCGACGCCGGCCGCGTCGTGCTCACGCTCGCACTGGGCGACGCGCGCGAGATGCTGCCGAAACTGGTCGCACGCGCCGATGCGTTCTATCTTGACGGCTTCGCGCCCGCAAAAAACCCGGAGCTCTGGTCGGCCGATGTGTTTCGCGCACTCGCACGCGTCGCCGCCGACGATGCGACCTTTGCGACGTATTCGAGCGCGGGCGTGGTGAAACAAGCGCTCCTCGACGCGGGTTTCACGTATCGCAAGATCGCCGGGCTGGCCGGCAAGTTCGCGATGCTCGCGGGCGAATATGCACCGCGCTGGCGGATGCGCCGGCACGAACCGCCACGCGCATTGCCGGTCGCCGCGCGCGATGCGATCGTGATCGGCGCGGGCCTGGCCGGCTGCGCGGTCGTCGAACGGCTTGCGGCACGCGGCTGGAACGTCACGCTGATCGAGCGGCACGCGCGGATCGCGAGCGATGCATCGGGCAATCCGGCCGGTGTATTTCATCCACTGATGACGCGCGACGACAACGTCGCGAGCCGCCTCACGCGCAGCGGTTTCCTGCATGCGCTCGCACGCTGGCGCGCGCTCGAGCAGGCCGGCCATGCGTTCGCGCGCAGCACGCGCGGAATGATTCATCTCGCGGAATCGGCCGACGATTTCGTGCGGATGCGCGAGGCGTTCGACGCGCTCGGCGCACCGTCCGACTACGTGTCGCTGCTCGACACCGACGCCGCACGCGCGCATCTGAACCTGCCCGTCGCACATGGCGGCCTGCTGTTTCCGCACGGCGGCGCCGTATGGCCGGCAGCGCTCTGCGCCGCGCAAGTCGCGGCGGCCGGTGAGCGCGTGAAACTGCTGGCCGGCACCGAGGTCGCTCGACTCGAGCGTGACGGCGACACGTGGCGCGCCGTCGATGCGGCAGGTGCGACGCTCGCCGAAGCGCCGGTCGTCGTGCTCGCGAACGCGGGCGATGCCGTGCGTCTCGCCGGCCTGCGGCACGTCGCGCTGCAGCCGGTGCGCGGCCAGTTGACGCTGCTGCCGCCCGGCAGCACGGCGCCTCTGCCGTGCCCGGCGATCGGCGACGGCTATGCGGTGCCGCTCGACGACGGCACGCTGCTGATCGGCGCAACATTCGAACCGGACGACCTCGATCCTGCGATGCGCCCCGCCGGACATATCGAAAATGTCGAGCGCGTGCGGCATCTGCTGCCCGGCCTGATCGGCGATCTGCCGGACGTCGGGACGCTGCGCGGGCGCGTCGCGTTTCGCTGGGTCGTCGCCGACCGCGTGCCGGTGATCGGCCCGCTCGCCGACGAAGCGCAGACCGTCGCGAACGCACGTGCGCTGAGCGGTGCGAAGGCGCGCGACCTGCCGCGCACCGCTGGGCTCTACGGCGCATTCGGCTACGGCTCCCGCGGTTTGGTGTGGGCGGCGCTCGGCGCCGAGCTGATCGCGTCGCAACTCGAGGGCGAGCCGCTGCCGCTCGAGCGCGAACTCGCCGATGCCGTCGACCCGGCCCGATTCCTGATCCGCGCGCTGCGCGGCCGCCAGATCGGCTGATCTCGTCAGCCGAAATCTCACAGTCCTTCGATTTTTTCGCGCAAGGTTATCCACTCGACGCTGTGGATAACCGCGCGGAATCCACGCGCGGTTCGTGTGCAATCACAGTGGACGTAAACTGGGCAACTCGGCACAGTCGTCGAACGGCTCGAAAGTTGCTCAACTCAAACCGCTGTGAGCAAACAGCCTGTGCAACGGGTTATCGCTGTGCCAACGCCTTGATCTTGTTGCGTAAACCGAAGTTATCCACAGAACTGTGCGCGTCTTGTTAACTTCTACTACGTATATATACAAGTAAACCATTGAAACCAAAGACCTGTGGTGCCTCACAGGGCCGCGAGTCGATTCGATCGGTTCCGGAGCGAAAAAGCTGTGGCACAATCGGTTTCCTTCGCGTTCGTTCGGCCAGGCGCCGGACATGCTTCAATGGAACGGTCGGCACGATTTCGAATCTGAATCTTCGAGACTGCGCAGTCCGTTCACACACCAGGCCGACAATCCAGATCGGCAGCCTGAACGACAGTTCCGCCGGACGGCGGAAAAAGGCGGATCCCATGTCCCGCCGTCGTCGACCACAACAATCACATTCGGGGCGATACCCAGCCGGCGCGCATCTCATTTCTGACGCTTGACCCCGCGCCGCTGGCGATTGCTTCCAAAGGAGAAGTCACCACGATGAAGTCGGCGTTCTCATTCCTGCCCAACTGGCCGCTCGCGCCGGATGCCGTGTTCTGGGCCGGGCTCGCGTTGTTCGCGGCCGGTCTGTGCGGCGAGCTGTGCTACCGCGCATGGCGGTTGCCGCGCATCACCGGCTATGCGGTGATCGGTCTCGTCGCCGGTTCGTTCGGATTCGGCGTGATCGACGCGAGCACCGACGAAACCTCGCGGCTGCTGATCGACGTCGCGCTCGGCCTGCTGCTGTTCGAGCTCGGCAGCCGTCTCGACCTGAAATGGATTCGCCGCAATCCGTGGCTCATTGCGTCGAGCCTTGCCGAGGCGACGCTGACGTTCGTGCTCGTGCTGTTCGTGATGCTCGCGCTCGGCGTGTCGGGCATGGTCGCGCTCGTGCTGTCGGCGATCGCGATCGCGACGTCGCCGTCGATGGTGATCCAGCTCAAGACCGAACTGCGCGCGGAAGGGCAGGTGTCGCAGCGCCTCATCACGCTGACCGCGCTGAACAGCGTGTACGCGATCGTGCTGACCAAGCTCGTCACGAGCTGGCTCCACCAGGAGGCGTACGGGAACGTCTTCGCGACGATCCTGCAGCCCGTCTACCTGATCGCCGGTTCGTTCATCGTCGCGTACCTGGTCGCGCGCGCATGCAATTACCTGTTCCGCCACATGACCTCGACGATGCGCGACGAGCATTCGTTCGTCGCGCTGTTCGGCCTCGTGATGCTCGCGATCGCGGTGGCGCAGGCGCTGAAGCTGTCGACGCTGCTCACGCTGCTGCTCGCCGGCATCATCGTGAAGAACCTCGAAGCGCGGCCGCAGCTGTGGCCCGAGCATTTCGGCACGGCCGGCTGGCTGCTGACGGTGGTGCTGTTCGTGCTGACGCTCACGTCGTTCACGTGGGGCGACATCGCACTCGGCGGGCTGCTCGCGATCGCGCTGATCGTCACGCGGCTCGTGGCGAAGCTGGCCGGCGTCGTCGCGTTCGCGAAGCCGAGCGGCATCGGGATGAAGCAGGGCATCGCGCTCGGTATCGCGCTCACGCCGATGTCCGCGCTGTCGTACCTGCTCGTCGACGACACCTACCAGCTCTATCCGAATTTCGACCCGCACCTGCGCGCGATCGTGATGTGCACGATCGTGATCCTGCAGCTTGTCAGCCCGTTCGTCGTCTACCGCTGCCTGTCGGCGGTCAGCGAACGCAGCGACGGCAACTGATTTCCGGAACCTGCCATGGCACTCGAAACTTTCGTCAATTCCGAACCGTTCACGTTCGGCGTCGAACTGGAGATCCAGGTCGTCAACACGCACAACTACGACCTGACCAAGGCGGCATCCGACCTGATGCGCCTCATCCAGGGCGAGACCTTCCCCGGCAACATCACGCCCGAAATCACCGAGAGCATGATCGAGCTGTCGACCGGCATCTGCCATTCGCACGAGCAGGCGGTCAGCGAGCTGCACGCGATCCGCGACGTGCTCGTGAAGGCGGCCGACCAGCTCAACGTTGGGCTCGCCGGGGGCGGCACGCACGCGTTCCAGCAGTGGAGCGACCGGCAGATCTACGACGCGCCGCGCTTCCAGTACATCTCCGAGCTGTACGGCTATCTCGCGAAGCAGTTCACCGTGTTCGGCCAGCACGTGCACATCGGCTGTCCCGATCCGGACAGCGCGCTGTTCCTGCTGCACTCGATGTCGCGCTTCATTCCGCACTTCATCGCGCTGTCCGCGTCGTCGCCGTTCGTGCAGAACGTCGACACCGGCTTCCATTCGGCGCGCCTGAATTCGGTGTTCGCGTTCCCGCTGTCGGGCCGCGCGCCGTTCGTGCTGACCTGGGACAGCTTCGAGGAGTACTTCATGAAGATGGTCAACACGGGCGTCGTCAACTCGATGAAGGACTTTTACTGGGACATCCGGCCGAAGCCCGGCTACGGGACGATCGAGGTGCGCGTGATGGACACGCCGCTGTCGGTCGATCGCGCGGCCGCGATTGCTTGCTACATCCAGACGCTCGCGCGCTACCTGCTGACCGACCGGCCGCTGAAGCTGTCGGAGGACGACTATCTCGTCTACACATTCAATCGTTTCGAAGCGTGCCGCTTCGGGCTCGAGGGCACCTGCGTCAATCCTCAGACAGGTGAGCGCCGCACGATCGCGGAAGACATCCTCGACACGCTCGACCGGATCGCGCCGCATGCGGCCGCGCTCGGCTCGCGCGCGGCGCTCGACGAGATCGGCGCGCTCGCGAAGGCGCGCGTGAATGACGCATCGTGGTTGAGAACCGTTTTCAAACAGGAAAAATCGCTGAACGAGACGGTCCGTCAGCAGTGCCTGCGCTGGCGTGAATGAAAAAATGTTTTGCAGATTACAGGCTCGACCGCGCGGCGATTCGCTGAACGCCGTTCGGCGCCGATTCGTGCGCAGCGCGTCGCCAGTCGTCCTGAAAATCTGTGGATAACCCGATATTCCGCTTCAAAGTCAACGCTCTGCGGGATGGATAACCCGGTGGACCGATGCCGTCGGCACGATGGCCGATTCGAACAGGAAAATGTTTGCGCGTTCGGTTGTGGGGTCGGCAGAGATTGCCGGCACAACGAAAAAATCCGGTTATCCAGCGATTTTCCACAGAATGCAGGGGATAACTTAGCTGTGCGATTTTCCGCTCTCGCTTAGAATGTCGGCTTTGCGGACACCGGAACGACCCGTGTCTCACCGGTCGCCGCGAACGCGACCGCCGCGTGTGCCTCGCGACGGCCGTGTCGACGCTCTTCAACGAGCGTCTGTTTTGAGATGACATTCGATCTCCACACTACGGCTGCTCGGCGATCCGGGCGGCGGCAAAGCGAAAAGACTATGAGCGAAGGCGTTTACGGGAATCAGGCTTCGGGACGTGTGACCCACAGCTTGCTGCGGTTGAGTACGGCCATGCGAAGCCAGGCATGGGATTGGGCGGAAGGCGCAGGCCTCACGCCGACGCAGGGCGAGATCCTCGTGCTGCTGCTGCAACGCAAGGGCCCGATGCGGCTCGGCGAGATCGCACGCGAGACGCAGCTCACGGCTGCGACCACCAGCGATGCGGTCAGCACGCTCGAGACGAAGGGTCTCGTCGAGAAGCGTCGCGCACTGGACGACGGCCGTGCGCTCGCCGTGCGCCTGTCGGCCCGCGGCCGTACCGCGGCGAAGAAGGCGCTGCAATGGCCTGAATTCCTGACGAAAGCGGTCGGCAAGCTCGGCGCGGACGAGCAGGGCACGCTGTACCGTGCGCTGCTGAAGACGCTGCGCGAACTGCAGGTGGCCGGTGCGACGCCGCCGCAGCGCATGTGCCTGACGTGCGCGCATTTCCAGCCGGGCAAGCAGTCGAAGAAGACCGTGCATCACTGCGCGGCGCTCGATCTGTCGATGGCCGACAGCGATCTGCGTCTCGACTGTTCGGTGCACGAAGAAGCCGACGCGGCGACGCAAAAGAAGACCTGGAAGGTATTCGCCGGCTGACGTCCGTCGATCGACCGGGAGGCCGATGATGAACGCTGAAGTGGTCGCGATCCGCCACGTGCATTTCGAGGACCTCGGCAGCTTCGAGCAGGTGCTCGGAGAGCGCGGGCGGCGGGTGCGCTACGTCGACGTCGGATCGTCGCGCGTCGAGGCGCTCGACGCGCTCAAGCCGGCGCTGCTCGTGATGCTCGGCGGGCCACTCAGCGTGTACGAGGATGCGCAGTATCCGTCGATCGCGCCGCTCGCGGCACTCGTGCGCCAGCGCATCGACGCCGGACTGCCGATCCTCGGCATCTGCCTCGGCGCGCAGTTCATCGCCCGCGCGCTCGGTGCGCGCGTCTATCCGGCTGCGCAGAAGGAACTCGGCTGGGCGCCGCTGACGCTCACCGACGCGGGCCGCGCGTCGCCGCTGCGCCATCTCGACGGCGCGGCGACCTCGATGCTGCACTGGCATGGCGATACGTTCGACCTGCCGGGCGGCGCGATCCATCTCGCCTCGACCCCGGCGTGCCGCCACCAGGCGTTCGCGTGGGGGCAGCACGTGCTGGCGCTGCAATGTCATCCTGAAATCCGCGCCGACCGTTTCGAACCCTGGCTGATCGGCAACGCCGGCGAAATCGCGTCGACGCCCGGCATCGACGCGCGCCAGTTGCGCGCCGACACCGTTCAACACGGTCCTGTGCTGGAGACGGCCGCCCGACGCATGTTCGGCGAGTGGCTCGACAGCGTCGGGCTTTGATCCCGGGCGAGCGGCATCGCGCGTGACCGGCCCGCGGGCATTGCGGCCGGTGCACCGCCGCACGCCGCATGCGCGCTGCCTCGCTGCCGGCTGCACGCCGGCCCTGCCTGACCATCCGCTTACTGCCGAACCGGCTGCCAGCAGGCTTCGAGCCCGCATGCTACGCTGATCCGGTCTTTCCCTTTCCTGGCGAGCGGCATCCATGACTGCGCTGTTTTCTCCGTTCACGCTGCGCGGCGTGACCCTTCCGAACCGGATCGTGATCTCCCCGATGTGCCAGTACTCGGCCGAGCGCGGCGAGGCGACCGACTGGCACATGATTCACCTCGGCCATCTCGCGTTGTCCGGCGCGGGCTTGCTCTGCATCGAAGCGACCGCCGTCGAACCCGACGGGCGCATCACGGCCGGCGACCTCGGCCTGTGGGACGACGTGACCGAAGCGGCGCTCGAGCCCGTGCTGGCGGCGATCCGCAAGCATTCGCCGGTCCGTGTCGCGATGCAGCTCTCGCATGCGGGGCGCAAGGCGTCGAGCGAGGTGCCGTGGAAGGGCGGCCAGCTCGTGTCCGTCGCCGATGGCGGCTGGCTGCCGCATGCGCCGTCGGCGTTACCGCACAAGGACGGCGAGACGCCGCCGCTCGCGCTCGACGCGGCCGGCCTGAACCGGATCCGCGAAGCGTTCGCTGCGGCCGCGAAGCGTGCGGCGCGCCTTGGCATCGATGCGATCGAGGTGCACGCGGCGCACGGCTATCTGCTGCATCAGTTCCTGTCGCCGCTTTCGAACCAGCGCACCGACGAATACGGCGGCTCGCGAGACAACCGGATGCGCTTTCCGCTCGAGATCTTCGAGATCGTGCGCGCGGCGTTCCCGGCGGACCGGCCGGTCGGCGTGCGCGTGTCGGCGACCGACTGGGTCGAGGGCGGCTGGGAACTCGAGGATACGATCGTGTTCGCGCACGAACTGAAGCAACGCGGCTGCGACTGGATCGACGTGTCGTCCGGCGGCGTGTCGCCGCTGCAGAAGATTCCGCTGTCGCCCGGTTACCAGGTGCCGTTCGCGCAGGCGGTGAAGCGCGCGGTCGGGATGCCGACGATCGCGGTCGGCCTCATCAACGAGCCCGCGCATGCGAACCGGCTGATCGAGTCCGGCGACGCCGATTTCGTCGCGATGGCGCGCGCGATGCTGTACGACCCGCGCTGGCCGTGGCATGCGGCCGCCGAGCTCGGCGCGCAGGTTTCGGCGCCGCCGCAGTACTGGCGCTCGCAGCCGCGCGAGCACAAGACGTTGTTCGGCGACATCGCATTCGGCCAGCGCTGAGCGTCATGCGCGCGATATTGCGCGCGATGTTGAACGAAGCAATCGTGAACGTGTAGGATGCGGGTGATTCGCCGCATGCCCCGACGCGGCACCGACCGGTGCCGCGTTTTCGTTTCGCGCGACGCAGGGCCGCGCAGGACGCAAACGCGGCCGTCTTCCATTCAAGTCGTCTTCAAAGGATTCGTTCGATGAGTTCACGCAGGATCGCGGTGCGCCGCTCGGGAGTACACGGCAAGGGCGTGTTCGCGGTGGAGCCGATCAAGGCCGGCGAACGCGTAGTGGAATACAAGGGCGAGCGAATTTCGTGGAAGGAAGCGCTGCGCCGCCATCCGCACGACCCGAACGAGCCGAATCATACGTTCTACTTCGCACTGGAAGAGGGCGGCGTGATCGACGGCAAGATCGACGGCAACAGCGCGCGCTGGATCAACCATTCGTGCGCGCCGAACTGCGAGGCCGAGGAGATCAAGGGCCGCGTGTTCATCCACGCGCTGCGCGATATCGGGCCGGAAGAAGAGCTGTTCTACGACTATGGCCTCGTGATCGACGAGAAGCTGACGAAGAAGCTCAAGCGCGAATACGCGTGCCATTGCGGCGCGGTCGCGTGTCGCGGCACGCTGCTCGCCACGCCCGACGACGACGGCAAGAAGAAAAAGAAGAAGGACCGGAAGTCGGAGTCCGGCGCGAAGGACAAGAAAAAGAAGAAGTGACCGGCGCGGCCGCGCATCGTGCGCGGCTGCTTCACCTTCACCGGATGGCCGCCGCGCGGCCGTCCGTCCTGCCCGATACGGGCTGGCGCGCGCGCTTCAGTGCGTCGGCGCGGCGGCCGGCGTCTCGCTTGCCGGCTTCGCGGTGCGCTTGGCGAGCGGCACCCGCACCACGAAACGCGAACCACCTTCCGCTGCATCCTCGTACGACACCGTGCCGCCGTGCATCGCGATGATGTCGTGCACGATCGCGAGCCCGAGCCCGGCGCCGGTCTCGACGCCGTTGCCGCTCTGCGCATCGCCGCGGAAGAAGCGCTTGAACAGGTCGGCCTGCTGGCCGGCCGGCACGCCCGGGCCGTTGTCCTCGACGACGATCTCGGCGGCCGGCTGGCCGTCCTCGAGCGCGCCGCGCGCGACGTTCACCGTGATCCGCGCGCCGGCCGGCCGTGCGAGCGGCACGTATTTCAGCGCATTGTCGAGCAGGTTCGCGATCACTTCGCGCAGCAGCACGGGGTTGCCGCGCACGTTCAGCGTCTCGTCTTCGCCGGGATCGTCGCTGCGCTGGAAGCCGAGGTCGACATGCGATGCGAGCGCGCGCGGCACCCACTCGGCGCCCGTCTCGAACGCCATCGCGGCCAGGTCGACGTCGACGAAACGCGCGGCCTGTTCGCCCGGTTCCGCACGCGCGAGCGACAGCAGCTGATTCGACAGCCGCACCGCGCGGTCGGCGGCCGCGCGCAGTTCGCGCACCGCGGCGTAGGTCTGCTGCGGGTCGCGCGCGACGGCGGCCTGCTCGGCATGCAGCTTTACGGCCGTGAGCGGCGTGCGCAACTGGTGCGCGGCATCGGCGATGAACTTGCGCTGCGCGTCGAGCGCGGTCTTCAGGCGGCCGAGCAGTGCGTTCATCGCGCTCGTCAGCGGCCGGATCTCGAGCGGCACGTCGGTCTCGTCGACCGGCTCCAGGGATGTGTGGGTCTGCCGGTTCAGCGAATCGGCGAGATGCGTGAGCGGGCCGAGCTGCTGGTTCACGACCCGCCACACGATGCCCCAGCCCGCGAGCAGCAGGAGCAGCAGCGGCATCATGATCGCGACGAGGAATTCGGCCGCGATCCGGTAGCGGTGCCGCACCGGCTGCGCGACCTCGACCACCATCGGCTTGCCGCCTTCGACATCGTCGACGCGCACCTGCGCGACGCGCACCGCGCGATTGTCGTACTCGGCCTCGAACACGTACGCGTGATGCATGCGGCGCACGTTGATGCCGCGCAGCGGCAGCTTCGGGTCGCCGGCGAGTTCCTGTTCGCCGTCGCTGATCCGGTAGATCAGCGCCTCCGCCGGATCGGAGAACATCGCCTGCGCGAGCGGCGGCACCGTGAACGGCGCGTCCGGCCCGGCGATCTGGATCTGTTTGGAGATGGCGGTGGCGAGATCGGCGAGCGAGCGGTCGATCACGTGTTGCGTGTATTGCCACGCGAGCCAGTAGGCAATCAGGCCGCTCATCAGCGCGAGCATCGACAGCGGCGCAGCGAGGCGTCGAAGCAGCGAGCGGCGCAGGCTGGTGGTGACAGCCGGATCAGAAGACATTTCGACGGGCAAATGGATAAGCGCCGCTCACGGGGAGCGGCGCGGACGTGCGTCGGACGGCGACGCGGGCAGGGCGGCTTGCCGGCGGCACGCGGCCGGCCGGCGTGCGGCGCCGCTCAGACGCTCGCGGTCTGGCGGATTTCCTGCAGCAGGTAGCCGAAGCCGCGCACCGTGACGATTTCGACACGGCACTGCTCGAGTTTCTTGCGCACCCGGTGCACGTAGACTTCGATCGCGGTGTCGCCGAGATCGCCGCCGAAATGCGTGAGGTGATCCTGCAGCTGGGCCTTGCTGACCACGCGGCCGTGACGCAGCAGCAGCATTTCGAGCACCGCGAATTCGCGCGGCGACAGTTCCAGCGGCTTGTCGTCGTTGAAGATGCGGCGATCGACGCCCGACAGGCGGACACCGCCGAGCGACACTTCCGGACGCGGCATGTCGCTGTGCGGGCCGCTGCGGCGCATCACCGCGCGGATGCGCGCTTCGAGCTCGGCCGGCTCGAACGGCTTGAGCATGTAATCGTCGGCGCCGGAGTTCAGGCCCTGAATCCGGTCGTTCAATTCGTCGCGCGCGGTCAGCACGATGACCGGCGTGTGGCGATTGGTCTGGCGGAAACGTGTGAGCAGCGTCATTCCGTCGATGCCCGGCAGGCCGAGGTCGAGGATCACGAGTTCGTGGCGGTTTTGTGCCAGCGCCTGTTCGGCAAAGATGCCGTCATGCACCATGTCGACGGTGAAGCCAGCCTGCTCGAGGCTGCTCTGGATACCGCGTGCGATGGGGCGGTCGTCTTCGATCAGAAGGAGTCGCATGAAGTTCGCTCAAGTACAATGGGTTGGCGGTTCAGGCACGCGGATAGCACGACGCCGTTTCCACAGGGGCGCCGCATCGCCTGACAATCAAGCATGGCGGCCAGCGAACGATTAAATCCAATCATGTCCGATATTTCGATTCACGACCTCGAAGCCGCGATCAATTTCTGGCGCGCCCGCTCGCCGTCGAGCGGCGACGAACTCAAACTCTGCGAAGAGGCCAGCGCGCTCTCCAAGCCGTATGCGCTGCTGATTGTACAGCGCGAAGGCGCGCTGCAACTGGAAGGTTTGGACCCCAAGGCGCGGAAAGCGTACGAGACTTACGTGCGCCTTAAGGATGGCTTGGAAAGCTGAAGGCTTTCGCTGAGTACATCCTAGAAAACGTTCATCGAAATGAAAAGTTGACGCGCCGCGCGTCGAAAGACGCGCGGTGGTAGAGGAACGTCTCAGGCGGCCGGTTCCGTGTGGGCGCACACCTGGTCGATGAACGTCGCGAGCGCGATGTCGCGTTCGGTCAGGCCGTCCGCGTCGTGGGTCGACAGCGTCACGTCGACGCGGTTGTACACGTTGAACCATTCCGGATGGTGGTTCATTTCCTGCGCCTTGATCGCGACACGCGTCATGAAGCCGAAGGCCTCGTTGAAATCGGCGAAGCGCAGGCTGCGCTGGATCGCGTCGCGGCCCGGCACGGCCGTCCAGTGCGGCAGGCTTTCGAGCCGGGTCTTGCGTTCTTCTGATGTGAGCTTGTGGATCATGTTGCACCTCGTTCGGTAACGGCGCCCGCACGCGGGCAAGGGCCACGCGGCAAAGCCGGTACCGGTCATTGTTTCATAGTTGCGGGACGGCCATCCGGAGACGGACATCGGGAGGGGCGGGCGCCGGCGCGCGAATCACGCCGGCATGGCCCGCGGACTTACGCGTCGGCGTCGTCCGGCCAGCCTTCGCCCGTGCCGCGTTGCAGCACGAGATCGCCGTCGACCACCGCGCCGGCCGGGAATTCGGGCAGCGCGGCCAGCCGGTCGGCCAGCGCACGGCCGTCGACGTCGGCCAGCGCGAACAATTGCGCGAAATCGTCGATCACGAAGTAGGTCTTCTGGAACGTGTCGATCCGGTAGCGCGTGCGCATCACGCGCTCGAGGTCGAAACCGAGCCGGTTCGGCGCCGCGCTTTCAAGGCTGTACAGGCTCTCGCCCTTGCTCGACACGATCCCGGCGCCGTAAATCGACAGCCCGTTCGTGCCGTTCGGGTCGCGGATCAGCCCGAACTCCACCGTATACCAATAGAGACGCGCCAGCCGCGCGAGCGCCGCTTCGTCGTCCGCCACCGCGAGGGCGGTGCGGCCGTATGCCTGCATGTAGTCGGCGAACACCGGCTCGATCAGGAGCGGCACGTGGCCGAACAGGTCGTGGAAGCAGTCGGGTTCCTGCAGGTAATCGAGCTGATCGGGGCGCCGCATCCACCAGGTGACCGGAAACCGCCGGTTCGCGAGGTGTTCGAAGAACACGCGATCGGGCACGAGGCCCGGCACGGCGACGATTTCCCAGCCGGTGGCCGGTTTCAGCTGGCGATTCACGTCGGCGAACGACGGCACGCGGTCGGCCGGCAGCTCGATCTTCCCGAGCCCCGCGACGAACGCGTCGCATGCGCGTCCGCGCAGCAGCGCCGACTGGCGCGCATAGAGCTGCCGCCACACCGCGTGGTCGACCTGGCCGTAGCGTTCGAGCGGCTGGTCGATGGTGAAATCGGCGCGGGTTTCGAGGCCCGCGTCGAACTGCTCCTGCAGTTTCGCGGTGACGACGGTGGACATGGTGAGGCTCTGCACGCTGTGGTTGGGAACCATGCAAGTGTAGAGCGGGCGACATGCGGAATGGGCGCAAAGATGGCGTGGATTCGCTTATTGATGCGATAATCGCGCATCAAAATCGGAATCAATGCGGAGAATGCTCATGCTGGAACTCGATCACTTCGATCTCGCGCTTCTGGACGTGCTGCAGCGCTTCGGCCGCGCGACGCACCAGCAGCTCGGCGAGGAGGTGCCGCTGTCGCCGTCGCAGATCGGCCGGCGGCTGCAGCGGCTGGAGGCGGCCGGCGTGATCGAAGGCTACCGCGTGATGCTGCGCCCCGAAAAGCTCGGGCTCGGCGTCACGGCGTTCACGAGCCTGAAGCTCAAGCACCACGGCGATTCGATCATCGAGCAGTTCCAGCAACAGATCGACGTGCTGCCCGAAGTGCTCGAATGTCATGCGGTGGTCGGCGACGCCGACTATCTGCTGCGGATCGTCGCGCCGGATCTCAACGCGCTGTCGCAGTTCGTGATGAAGAAGCTGATGCGCGTGCCGGGCGTCGACAGCGTGCGCTCGAACATCGTGCTGACGACCTTCAAGCGCAACGGCGCGCTGCCGCTCGCGCACCTGGCGCCCGGCGCCGCCTGACGCGGTGGCCGGGCCGGCGGCGGGGCGCGAGGCGCCGCCGCGGACAGGGCCGGATCAGGCCGCTTCGGATCGTGCGTCGGCGTTCAGCAGGTCGACGTACGCGACCGCGACGAGATCCTCCTGCGCCACGCCGAGCTTGGCGAACACGTCATGGGCTTCGGCTTCGCCGCCGGCTTCGTCGTCGTCGGGGCCGAGCACCACTTCCAGTTCGATGAAGTCGCCGAGGCCGTCGACGCGGTCGAGGTGGATCCGCGTGCGGCCGACGAGGTAGACGTGCCGTTCCTTCGTCACGATTCCGCGCGTGGTGAGCGCGGTCGCGAGCAGCGAGTGCATCGCGTCCGGGTTCGTCACCGGGCTGCGCGTGTAGTACGACGCCTTCGGGCCGTCACGGTCGTCGCGCTGGTAGAAGATCAGTTCGGCCGGCGTGCCGTCCTCGAAGCGGCGCAGCTTCAGCCGGCCGCGCGGCACGTCGTAGAAGAAATCCTGCTGGCGGTAGAAGAGCGGTGCTTCGGCGGCGAGCTTGGCCGCCTGTTCGCGCAGCCGGTCGAATTCACGGGCGCGGGCTTTGATCTCGATGTTGCGGGCCATGCGGGTCTCCTTCAATCAGGGGTCTCGCGGTGTGCGAAGGCACAATCTAGCAAAAAGCCTGCGATGGTGGCGTGACGGGAAGGCGGGACGCGGCGACGCGCCGCGGGGGCGGCGATTCGCGCCCTTTCGCGATAACACCCGTCACGTACGGGCGCCGATCGGGCACCTGATGCGCGTCGGACGCCGAAGTTCGACGCCCGGTGCCCGGTGCCCGATCGGCCGCACCGGCATCAGCGGCGCTCATATTGCCCATTGGGTCTCGATCAGCCACAGGGCGGCCGCGATCGCCGGTTCGGCGCGCCGCTCGGCGAGCGTCACGAAAGTCAGTTCGGTCGGCACCGTCACGCGTTCGACGATCGTCAGCGCATGCGCGTGCGCTTCGGCCAACGCGGTCGAGTCGCGCGCGAGCGTCAACCCGATCCCCGATTTCACGAGATCGAGCATCGATTGCTCCTGGTCGACCTCGGCGACCTTCACCGGCTGCGCGCCGGCCGCCGCGAACAGCCGCGACAGCAGCCGGTGATGGGCGGACGCCGGCGGCGTCCAGATCCACGGCAGCGCGGCGAGCGCGCGCCAGTCGTGCGCGCGCTGCACGCGCTCCTTCCAGCCGGCCGGCGCGAGCACACGGTACTGGAAGTGCGTGAGCGTGACCGTGTGGAACAGCGCGTCGTCGCGCGGATCGTCCTCGCCGGGCCGGCCGATGTAATAGCCGACGTCGAGCGCCTGCGCGCGCACCTGTTCGAGCACCCAGCCGGACATCCCGTGCCGCAACGCGGTTTCTATCTGCGGATGGGTTTCGACCAGCGCGCGCAGGAAGCCGCCGAGCCGCAGGAAGCCGGGATCGAGGATCGTGCCGATCCGCAGCCGGCCGCGCACCTCGTGGCGCAGCGCGGCAGCGGCGCGCTGCACGTCCGCGGCCGCGGCCAGCGCGCGCTCCGCATGCGGCAGCAGCGTCTGGCCGTCGCGCGTGAGCGCAAGCCCGCGCGACGTGCGCGTGAACAGCGTGACGCCGAGCGTTTCCTGCAAATGCTTGATCTGCAGGCTGACGGCCGGCTGCGTCAGGTGCAAATGCACGGCGGCGCGCGTCAGGTTGCCTTCGCGGGCGACCGTCGCGAACGCACGGAGCAGGGTGAGATCCATCGTCGTGATATGAGCGCAGCTTATAACGCGGTTCAGCATAACTCATTGGATCGGCGGCGGGCGGCCGGAGTACGCTTCATCGACCGCATCGACCGCGACGCACTATGCTGAAAACGACGCGCGGAATCGCATGCGCGATACACAACAATCCATGGAGACACTCGTGAGTACTCAACGCACGCTCGAGGGCGAATTCGATTACGTGATCGTCGGCGCGGGCACCGCGGGCTGCGTGCTCGCGAACCGCCTGACCGAGGATCCCGAAATCCGCGTGCTGCTGCTCGAAGCCGGCGGCAAGGACGACTATCACTGGATCCACATCCCGGTCGGCTATTTGTATTGCATCGGCAATCCGCGCACCGACTGGCTGTACAAGACGCAGCCCGAGGCGGCGCTCAACGGCCGCGCGCTGTCGTATCCGCGCGGCCGCGTGCTCGGCGGCTGCTCGTCGATCAACGGGATGATCTACATGCGCGGCCAGCGCGAGGATTACGACGGCTGGGCGCAGGAAACCGGCGACGCCGGCTGGTCGTGGGACAGCGTGCTGCCCATCTTCAAGCGCAGCGAGGACCACCACGCGGGCGCGAGCGATGCGCACGGCGCGGGCGGCTACTGGCGCGTCGAGAAGCAGCGGCTGCGCTGGGAGATCCTCGAATCGTTCGCGCAGGCCGCGCAGCAGACGGGCATCCCGGCGACCGACGATTTCAACCGCGGCGACAACACCGGGGTCGGCTATTTCGAAGTGAACCAGAAGCGCGGCGTGCGCTGGAATACGTCGAAGGCGTTCCTGCGGCCCGCGATGACCCGCCCGAACCTCACCGTGATCACCGGCGCGCAAGCGCAGCGCGTGATCTTCGACGGGCGGCGCGCGGTCGGCGTCGAGTATCGCGGCGGCGGCACCGACTACGTCGCGCGCGCGCGCGCCGAAGTGCTGCTCACCGCCGGCGCGGTGAATTCGCCGCAATTGCTCGAACTGTCGGGCATCGGTGCGGGCGCGCGACTGCAGGCCCTCGGCATCGACGTCGTGCAGGATCTGCCGGGTGTCGGCGAGAACCTGCAGGATCACCTGCAGTTGCGGATGGCATTTCGCGTCGAAGGCGTACGCACGCTGAACACGCTGTCCGCGCACTGGTGGGGCAAGCTGATGATCGGCGCCGAATATGCGCTGCTGCAGCGCGGGCCGATGTCGATGGCGCCGTCGCAGCTCGGCGCGTTCGCGAAGTCCGATCCGGACGATCCCGCGCTCACGCGCCCCGATCTCGAATACCACGTGCAACCGCTGTCGCTGGAGCGTTTCGGCGAGCCGCTGCACGGCTTCAACGCCTTCACGGCGTCCGTCTGCCATCTGCGACCGAGTTCGCGCGGCAGCGTGCATATCGCGAGCCCCGATGCGGGCGCGGCGCCGTCGATCGCGCCGAACTATCTGTCGACCGACCACGATCGTCATGTCGCGGCGAATGCGCTGCGCCTCACGCGCCGGATCGCGTCCGCGCCGGCGCTCGCGCGCTACCGCCCCGAGGAGATCCTGCCGGGCACGCGGTACCAGACCGAAGCCGAGCTGATCGAAGCGGCGGGTGCGGTCGGCACGACGATCTTCCATCCGGTCGGTACGTGCCGGATGGGGCGTGCGGACGACGCGCGCGCCGTCGTCGACAGCCGGCTGCGCGTGCGCGGCATCGCGGGGCTGCGGATCGTCGATGCATCGGTGATGCCGTTCATCACGTCGGGCAACACGAATTCGCCGACGCTGATGATCGCCGAGCGCGCGAGCGACATGATCCGCGCCGATCGACGTGCTGCGCACGACGCGACACAGGTGCGAACGGAAGCGGCGGTGACGGCAGCATGACGCCACGCTGACACGCGTGACAGCGGGCCGTCATCCCGGTGCCCGCTGATTCGCTATGCGAAACAAGCTCGCGCGTGCGGATCGCAACCGATCGACGACGCGCACGCCGCGCATTGTTCGCAGTCTTCCTGTTGCGCGACGACATGACGCGCAGCGTAACGTGCCCGCGCTTGCAGGCACGCGTCGTGCGAGCGCGCGACCGTCGATGATGCGCGTGTCAAAAAAAACGCGTCGAAATCCGCGCTCAGCCGCGTCCTGTATGGCGGCCAGCCCTATAAGTGCAAATCCCGATGATTGCACTGCACCAACGGCGCGACAATGTTGCGCAGTGTGCATACGCGTCGGCGCGGGAGACCACCCTCGAGGCGTAATACGGCGCCCCGGGGGCAGCCCGCTGATCCGCGGTTCTGTTCGCGGTCGCTTGCGCGAATCTTCCCGGTGCTTCGCCTGACTTCGTACGGAAGGGAACATGATTCTCGGCGACACGATTCTCGAAACACGCGGACTGACGAAGGAATTCAGGGGCTTCACCGCCGTGAACGGTGTCAACCTGCGTGTGCGCCGCGGTGCGATCCATGCGTTGATCGGACCGAACGGCGCGGGCAAGACCACCTGCTTCAACCTGCTCACCAAATTCCTGACACCGACGGCCGGCCAGATCGTCTTCAACGGGATCGACATCACCGACGAGCGGCCCGCCCAGGTCGCACGTCGCGGCATCATCCGTTCCTTCCAGATCTCGGCGGTATTCCCGCACCTGACCGCATTGCAGAACGTGCGCATCGGCCTGCAGCGCGCGCTCGGCACCGAATTCCACTTCTGGCGCAGCGAGCGCACGTTGCGGCGCCTCGACGATCGCGCGATGGACCTGCTCACGCAGGTCGGCCTCACCGATTTCGCGCACGTGCCGACGGTCGAGCTCGCGTACGGCCGCAAGCGCGCGCTCGAGATCGCGACGACGCTCGCGATGGAACCCGAACTGATGCTGCTCGACGAGCCCACGCAAGGGATGGGCCACGAGGACGTCGACCGCGTGACCGCGCTGATCAAGAAGGTCGCGAGCGGCCGCACGATCCTGATGGTCGAGCACAACATGAACGTGATCGCGGGCATCTCCGACACGATCACCGTCCTGCAGCGCGGCGAGGTGCTGGCCGAAGGGTCGTATGCGGAAGTGTCGAAGAATCCGCTGGTGATCGAGGCCTACATGGGCAGCGCCGATGCGGCGCTCGCGGGGGCGCACGCATGAAGCACAGCGAACGGGAGGAACGCGAATTGAGCGGCGTCGAAAGCGGCACGCCCGCGCTGGAGATCACGGGCCTTGAGGCCTGGTACGGGGAATCCCACATATTGCACGGTGTCGACCTGAGCGTTCATCGCGGCGAGGTCGTCACGCTGCTCGGCCGCAACGGCGCGGGCCGCACCACGACGCTGCGCGCGATCATGGGCCTCACCGGCCGGCGCAGCGGCTCGATCAAGGTCGCGGGCAACGAGACGATCGGCCTCGCGACGCATCGCATCGCGCATTTCGGCGTCGGCTATTGCCCGGAGGAGCGCGGAATCTTCTCGAGCCTGTCGTGCGAGGAGAACCTGATGCTGCCGCCGCCGATCGGGCCGCGCGAGCACGCGATGTCGCTCGACGAGATCTACGCGATGTTCCCGAACCTCGCGTCGCGCCGGCAGAGCCAGGGCACGCGGCTGTCCGGCGGCGAGCAGCAGATGCTCGCGGTGGCGCGGATCCTGCGCACCGGCGCGAACCTGCTGCTGCTCGACGAGATTTCCGAAGGCCTCGCGCCGGTGATCGTGCAGGCGCTCGCGCGAATGATCGTCGCGCTGAAGGCGCGCGGCTATACGGTCGTGATGGTCGAACAGAATTTCCGCTTCGCCGCGCCGCTCGCCGATCGCTTCTACGTGATGGAACATGGCCGCATCGTCGAGCATTTCCGCTCATCCGAACTGGAAGGCAAGATGCCGATCCTTCACGACCTGCTCGGGGTGTGACGCCGCCCCGTTTCCCTTGCCGCTAGCCGTGGCGGCCTTCGAACAACCACAACGCATCAGAAGAACAGGAGACGTCAATGAAAATGAAGACCCTCGCACACGCGTGTCTCGCGGTCGCGACCGCAGCGTTCACCGCCGGCGCCGCACACGCCGCGGATAGCGTGAAGATCGGTTTCGTCACCGACATGTCGGGGCTTTACGCGGACATCGACGGGCAGGGCGGCCTCGAGGCGATCCGCATGGCCGTCGCCGATTTCGGCGGCAAGGTGCTCGGCAAGCCGATCGAGGTCGTCTATGCCGATCACCAGAACAAGGCGGACATCGCCGCGTCGAAGGCGCGCGAGTGGATGGACCGCGGCGGGCTCGACCTGCTCGTCGGCGGCACGAATTCGGGGACGGCGCTGGCGATGGCCAAGCTCGCTGCGGAGAAGAAGAAGGTCTACATCAACATCGGTGCGGGCGCGGACACGCTGACGAACGAGGAGTGCACGCCGTACACGGTGCACTATGCGTACGACACGATGGCGCTCGCGAAGGGCACCGGCTCGGCGGTGGTGAAGCAGGGCGGCAAGAGCTGGTTCTTCCTGACCGCCGACTACGCGTTCGGCAAGGCGCTCGAGAAGAACACGTCGGACGTCGTGAAGGCGAACGGCGGCCAGGTGCTCGGCGCGGTGCGGCACCCGCTGTCCGCGTCGGATTTCTCGTCGTTCCTGCTGCAGGCGCAGTCGTCGAAGGCGCAGATCCTCGGCCTCGCGAACGCGGGCGGCGACACGATCAACGCGATCAAGGCCGCGAAGGAATTCGGCATCACGAAGACGATGAAGCTCGCCGGGCTGCTGATGTTCATCAACGACGTGCACAGCCTCGGCCTCGAGACGACGCAGGGCCTCGTGCTGACCGACAGCTGGTACTGGAACCGCGACGCGGCGTCGCGCCAGTGGGCGCAGCGCTACTTCGGCAAGATGAAGAAGATGCCGTCGAGCCTGCAGGCGGCCGACTATTCGTCGGTGACGACCTACCTGAAGGCCGTGCAGGCGGCCGGCACGACCGACTCCGACAAGGTGATGGCCGAGCTGAAGAAGATGAAGATCAACGACTTCTACGCGAAGGGCTTCATTCGCCAGGACGGCAGCATGATTCACGACATGTACCTGATGGAAGTGAAGAAGCCGTCCGAATCGAAGGAGCCGTGGGACTACTACAAGGTGCTCGCGACGATTCCGGGCGATCAGGCATTCGGCACCAAGCAGGAATCGCGCTGCGCGCTGTGGAAGTAAGCGCGACGTAGCGCCGCGCGGCGGCGGGTGCAGCGATGTGCCCGCTGCGCCGCTCGTGCGCGCGACGGCTTGAACGTTGCGCACGCAACGAAACTCATTCTGACGGCTAAGTCGATGGAAATCTTTGGCATTCCGTTGCCGGCGATGCTGAGCCAGTTGCTGCTCGGGCTCGTCAACGGCTCGTTCTACGCGATCCTGAGCCTCGGCCTCGCGGTGATCTTCGGGCTGCTCAACGTGATCAACTTCGCGCACGGCGCGCTGTTCATGCTGGGCGCGATGCTCGCGTGGATGGGGCTGTCGTACTTCGCGTTGCCGTACTGGGCGATGCTCGTGCTCGCGCCGCTGATCGTCGGTGCGTTCGGGATCCTGATCGAGCGTTCGATGCTGCGCTGGCTGTACAAGCTCGATCACCTGTACGGGCTGCTGCTCACGTTCGGCCTCACGCTCGTCGTCGAAGGCGTGTTCCGCTCGATCTACGGGGCGTCCGGCCAGCCGTACGACGTGCCGTCGCAGCTGTCCGGCGCGACCAATCTCGGCTTCATGTTCCTGCCGAACTACCGTGCGTGGGTGGTCCTCGCGTCGCTCGCGGTGTGTCTCGCGACCTGGTTCGTGATCGAGAAGACGCGCCTGGGCGCCTATCTGCGCGCCGGCACCGAGAACCCGAAGCTCGTCGAGGCGTTCGGCGTGAACGTGCCGATGATGATCACGCTCACCTACGGCTTCGGCGTCGCGCTCGCGGCGTTCGCGGGCGTGCTCGCGGCGCCGGTGATTCAGGTGTCGCCGCTGATGGGCCAGCCGATGATCATCACCGTGTTCGCGGTGGTCGTGATCGGCGGGATGGGCTCGATCCTCGGCTCGATCATCACGGGGCTGCTGCTCGGCGTGATCGAGGGCTTCACGCGCGTGTTCTATCCGGAAGCATCGGCCACGGTCGTGTTCGTGATCATGGCGATCGTGCTGCTGATTCGCCCGGCGGGCCTGTTCGGCAAGGAAAAATGATGCAGAGAAAAGTGCTCTACGGCGTGCTGCTCGCGGCACTGCTCGCCGCGCCGTTCATCGGTGCGTATCCGGTGTTCGTGATGAAGGTGCTCACGTTCGCGTTGTTCGCGGCCGCGTTCAATCTGCTGATCGGCTATACGGGGCTGCTGTCGTTCGGCCACGCGATGTTCCTCGCTACCGCCGGCTATGCGACCGGTTATGCGATCCAGACGCTCGGCTTCACGCCCGAGCTCGGCGTGCTCGTGGGCACGTTCGCCGCGACGCTGCTGGGGCTCGTGGTCGGCCTGTTCGCGATTCGCCGGCAGGGGATCTACTTCGCGATGATCACGCTCGCGTTCGCGCAGATGGTCTACTTCATCTACCTGCAGGCGCCGTTCACGCACGGCGAGGACGGCCTGCAGGGCGTGCCGCGCGGGCACCTGTTCGGGCTCATGGACCTGTCGAACGACATCGCGCTCTACTACGTCGTGCTCGCGGTGATCGTCGCGGCGTGCGCGTTCATCGTGCGGATCGTGCACTCGCCGTTCGGCCAGGTGCTCGTCGCGATCAAGGAGAACGAGGCGCGCGCGATCTCGCTCGGCTACGACACCGACCGCTTCAAGCTGCTCGCGTTCATCCTGTCGGCCGGGCTCGCGGGGCTGGCCGGTTCGCTGAAGGTGCTGGTGCTCGGTTTCGAGACGCTGTCCGACGCGTACTGGACGATGTCGGGCCTCGTCGTGCTGATGACGCTCGTCGGCGGGATGGGCACGCTGTTCGGGCCGCTGCTCGGCGCGGCGCTGATCGTCGCGCTGGAGGACCGGCTCGGCGACATCGGCGAGTGGCTCGCGTCGGCGACCGGCATCGGCTGGTTCCACTCGCTCGGCGAATCGACGACGATCGTCACGGGGCTGATCTTCATCGCATGCGTGCTTGCGTTCAGGCGCGGGATCGTCGGCGAGATGGTCGCGCGGGTCAAGACGCTCAGGCCGTCCTGATTGCAGCGCGGCGGCCGGCGCGGCGCGTTGATGCGAAGCACCATCCGGCGCGGCGGGGAAGGGCGTTTCGGCGGCCTCGTGCCGGTGCCGCGCGGCGAGACTGGTGCCCCATTTTCGTGCGGCGATGCACCATAGGGGTAAATGCTAAGTTGTCGCAGGGTGAAAGGTCCTTTAATCTTCGTTTCAGTTCTGATGCACCGCGAAACGAATTTGCAGGTGGAGAACGAGGAGACAATCGAGGCACAAAGTGCCCGGACCCCAAAGCGCTGTTGGACGGAATCCAACAGCGCTTTTTCATTTGGTGCGCGAATTTCCATTGCTGGTGCAGGGCAGTGGCGCCGCATTCTGCACCACCTCGCTCGCGCCTCATCCCGTCTCCCCGTTTTCATCCATTCCTGCCGGTCGATCGCCGCCGGCGCGCAGCCGCGTGCATCGTCGTCCGGGCTTACCCGGTTGGCGTGCGCAAAAAGCGTCCGTTACACTCAGCTTTCGCCGACCGAGCGGTCGGGAAAACGGTCGGCAGTTCTCCTACAAGCAAAATGCAGAAGAGGGAGTGCGGTTGGATGAGAAGCGCGGGACGATGGATCGGGGTGCGAGGGGCGGCTGGCGCCGCTCGTTCGGGGTCGGCAGTGCACGGGTATGCCCCGGCGTTCACGAGCCGTCCTGCGGCCGGCATGCGCGTTCCGGTGCGATTTGCCGGCACGTCGGTCTCCGCGGTCGTTGCGTTCGCATCCGACGTGTCGTTCGCGTTCGCATGAACGGCCGATTTTTCGATTCTGCGCCGCTCGCTCGTGGAGCCGAACCCGGCCCGGCCGGCCGACCTTCCGACGATCGTTGCGTCCGCATCGATCGCGTCTCGCGCAACGTCGCATTTCTCCGTTTTGTTCATCCTGACGACATTGCCGCCGCGCATCGTGGCGGTCGCACGACCGTGTCGGCACGCGCCGCGGCACGTGCGCGCGCGGTATCGCCGGGGCTTGATGGCGGTGCCGGCGTTTCACGGGAAAACGAGCGTAGGCGCGGTACGGCGAGATAGTTAAATTATTAACTTGTTTGAGGACCGGGAGCCGCCCGAGCGACCCGCGGATTTTTCGAGCAGCGTTTGGAGACAACGTAAATGAAGATGAATCGATGGATGGAGGTTCTGCTTGCCGCGGGCCTCGTGTGCGCGGCGGCCACGGCGTCGGCGCAGGTGAAGATCGGTGTGACGCTGTCGGCCACCGGGCCGGCCGCATCGCTCGGGATTCCGGAAAAGAACACGATCGCGCTGCTGCCGAAGGAAATCGCGGGCAAGAGCGTCCAGTACATCGTGCTCGACGATGCGTCCGACACGAGCCGCGCGGTGCAGAACGTGCGCAAGCTGATCGACGAGGATCACGTCGACGCGATCATCGGTTCGTCCGTCACGCCGAACTCGCTCGCGATGCTTGATCCGGTATCGCAAGGCAAGACGCCGACGATCTCGCTCGCGGCGAGCGCGCAGATCATCTCGCCGATGGACGCGAAGCGCGCATGGATGTTCAAGGTGCCGCAGAACGACCAGCTGATGGCCGATGCGATCGCCGGCTACATGGCGAAGCACGGCGTGAAGACGGTCGGCTTCATCGGCTTCGCCGATGCGTACGGCGACAGCTGGTACAAGACGTTCAGCGCGGCGGCCGAGAAGAACGGGCTGAAGCTCGTGTCGAACGAGCGTTACAACCGCACCGACGCGTCGGTGATGGGGCAGGTGCTGAAGCTGATGGGCTCGAATCCCGACGCGATGCTGATCGCCGGGTCCGGCACGCCGGCCGCGCTGCCCGCCAAGACGCTGAAGGAGCGTGGCTACAAGGGCAAGGTGTACCAGACGCACGGCGTCGCGAACAACGACTTCCTGCGCGTGTGCGGCAAGGATTGCGAAGGCGAGATCCTGCCGGCCGGCCCGGTGCTCGTGACCGACCAGCTCCCGGATTCGAACCCGGTGAAGAAGCCGGCGCTCGGCTACAAGGCCGCGTACGAGAAGGCGTACGGCGCGGGTTCGCTGTCGACCTTCGGCGGCCACGCATGGGATGCGGGGCTGTTGCTGCAGCGTGCGATTCCCGACGCGCTGAAGAAGGGCCAGCCGGGTACCGAGGCGTTCCGCGAGGCGCTGCGCGCGTCGCTCGAGAGCGTGAAGGACCTGCCCGTGTCGCACGGCGTGATCAACACGACGCCGACCGATCACAACGGCTTCGACACGCGTGCGCGCGTGATGGTGCAGATCGTCGACGGCAAGTGGAAGCTGCAGGCCGAATAAGCACCACGTGAAACCGGCGGGCGCGGCGCGAACGGCGCCGTGCGCGCCGTCGGCAGCGGAGCGGGCCTGTCGGGCTGCTCCCGTGCCGCATGGAATCACCGGGGCCCGCCGCGTGGCGCCCGACGCGCCGATCTTGCCGTTCGTGCGCCGCGGCCATTCCCGTCTTTCGTTTCTCCGCAGCATTCTCGATACACGAAACGTATGGATCTCTCGATTGCGGCGATCCTCGCGCAAGACGGCATCACGACCGGCGCCATTTATGCATTGCTGTCGCTGGCGCTCGTGCTGGTGTTTTCCGTCACGCGGGTGATCTTCATTCCCCAGGGCGAATTCGTCGCCTACGGTGCGCTCACGCTTGCAGCGCTGCAGGCGCAGAAATTTCCCGCCACCTGCTGGCTGCTGTTCGTGATGGGTATCGCGTGCTTCCTGCTGGAAGTCGGCGGCCTGATCCGCCATCGCGAACGCCGCCATCAGCTCGGCCGCACGCTCGCGACGCTCGCTAGCCGCTACGTGCTGCTGCCGCTCGCGGTGTTCGCGATCGCGCGCAGCTTCGCCGCGCAGCCGATGCCGATGCTTGCGCAGATCGCGCTGACGCTCGCGATCGTCGTGCCGATGGGGCCGTTCGTCTACCGGCTCGTTTATCAGCCGATCGCCGAAGGCACGACGCTGCTGCTGTTGATCGTGTCCGTCGCCGTCCATTTCGCGATGGTTGGCCTCGGGCTCGTGATGTTCGGGGCGGAAGGCTCGCGCACCAACGGCTTCGCGGATGCGTCGCTGTCGGTCGGCAGCATGACGGTGTCGGTGCAGAGCATCCTCGTGGTCGTGACCGCGCTGGTGCTGATCGGTGCGCTCTACGTGTACTTCGGCCGCACGATCGCCGGCAAGGCGCTGCGTGCGACGTCGGTGAACCGGCTCGGCGCGCGGCTCGTCGGCATCGGCACGACCGAAGCAGGGCGGCTCGCGTTCACGCTGGCGGCCGGGCTCGGTGTGCTGTCCGGCATCCTCGTCGGTCCGCTGACGACGATCTATTACGACTCCGGCTTCCTGATCGGCCTGAAGGGTTTCGTCGGCGCGATCATCGGCGGGCTGGTCAGCTATCCGCTCGCGGCCGCCGGCTCGCTGCTGGTCGGCGTGCTCGAATCGTATTCGTCGTTCTGGGCGAGCGCGTACAAGGAAGTGATCGTGTTCACGCTGATCATCCCGGTGCTGCTGTGGCGCAGTTTCGCGACGCCGCACACGGAAGAGGAAGAGGAGTGACGCGATGAAGACGATGGTACGCAACAAGACCTTCTGGGTGTTCCTCGTGGCGCTGTTCGCGCTGCCGGTGCTGCCCGGCGCGCTGCAGGTGCCCGAATACTGGATCACGCTGCTGAACTACATCGGCCTCTACGCGATCGTCGCGATCGGACTCGTGCTGCTGACGGGCGTCGGCGGGATGACGAGCTTCGGGCAGGCCGCATTCGTCGGCATCGGCGCGTATGCGACCGCGTTCCTGACGACGCGCTACGGCGTGTCGCCATGGCTCGCGCTGATCGTCGGCGTCGTGCTGACGGCGCTTGTCGCGCTCGTGCTCGGTGCGGTCACGATGCGCCTGTCCGGGCACTTCCTGCCGCTCGGCACGATCGCGTGGGGCCTCGCGCTGTTCTACCTGTTCGGCAATCTCGAACTGCTCGGCAAGTACGACGGGATCAACGGGATTCCGGCACTGAACCTGTTCGGCATCGAGCTGGGAAGCGGCCGAAGCCTGTACTTCCTGATCTGGGCCGTCGTGCTGGCCGCGATCGTGTCGGTGCAGAACCTGCTCAACAGCCGGCCGGGCCGCGCGATCCGCGCATTGCGCGGCGGCGGCGTGATGGCCGAGGCGATGGGCGTGAACACCGCGTGGATGCGCGTCGTGATCTTCGTCTACGCGGCCGTGCTCGCGGCGGTTTCGGGCTTCCTGTATGCGCACCTGCAGCGCGCGGTGAACCCGACCCCGTTCGGCCTGAACCACGGGATCGAATTCCTGTTCATGGCCGTGGTCGGCGGCGTGTCCCACGTGTGGGGCGCGGTGCTCGGGGCGGCGATCCTCACGGTGCTGCAGGACTATCTGCAGACGCTGTTGCCGAAGCTGCTCGGCTCGGAAGGCAACTTCGAGATCATCGTGTTCGGCGTGCTGATGGTGCTGCTGCTGCAGTACGCGCGCCAGGGCGTGTGGCCGTTCGTCGCGAAGCTGTTTCCGCGCGGGCCGCGCGCGCATGTGCCCGACCATGCCGACCCGTTGCCGCAGCGCGCGAAGCCGGTGGCGGGCGAAGCGCTGCTCGTCGTCGATAACGCGCGCAAGCAGTTCGGCGGCCTGGTGGCCGTCAATGACGTCAGCTTCGACGTGAAAGCGGGGCAGATCATCGGCCTGATCGGCCCGAATGGCGCCGGCAAGTCGACCACGTTCAACCTCGTGACCGGCGTGCTGCAGCCAACCGCCGGCACGATCACGTTCCGCGGCGAGCGGATCGACGGGCTCACGTCGCGCCAGATCGTCCGGCGGGGGATCGGTCGTACGTTCCAGCACGTGAAGCTGCTGCCGACGATGACGGTGCTCGAGAACGTCGCGATCGGCGCGCACCTGCGCGGCCATACGGGCGTGTGGCGCAGCATCGCGCGGCTCAATGCGCACGAGGAAGCGCAGCTGCTGGCCGAGGCGGCACGCCAGATCCGCCGCGTCGGGCTGGAGAGGCACATGTACGACGAAGCGGGCAGCCTCGCGCTCGGTCAGCAGCGGATTCTCGAAATCGCGCGTGCGCTGTGCTGCGATCCGACGCTGCTGCTGCTCGACGAGCCGGCCGCCGGGCTGCGCTACCAGGAGAAGCAGCAACTCGCCCACTTGCTGCGGCGCCTGAAGGCGGAAGGGATGAGCGTGTTGCTCGTGGAACATGACATGGATTTCGTGATGAACCTCACCGACCGGCTGGTGGTGATGGAATTCGGCACGCGGATCGCGGAAGGGCTGCCGCAGGACGTGCAGCAGGATCCGGCGGTGCTCGAAGCATATCTGGGCGGGGTGGAGTGATGACGGATACGACGATGCCGATTCTCGACGTGCGCGGCCTGGCGGTGCGTTACGGGAAGGTCGAGGCGCTGCACGGCGCGGCGATCAAGGTCGGCGCCGGGCAGATCGTCAGCGTGATCGGCCCCAACGGGGCCGGCAAGTCGACGCTGCTGAACGCAATCATGGGCGCGTTGCCGGTGACCGGGCATGCATCAGGGGCGGTGGTGTACCGTGGCAAGGACGTGGGCGCACTGCCGGTCGAACAGCGTGTCGCGCGGGGAATGTGCCTGGTGCCGGAAAAGCGCGAGCTGTTCAGCACGATGACGGTCGAGGATAACCTTGTGCTGGGCGCGTATCGCCGCAAGCTCGCAGGCGAGTCGAACTTCCTCGACCAGCTCGATCACGTATTTGCGCTGTTTCCGCGGCTCAAGGAGCGGCGCAAGCAGGCAGCCGGCACGCTGTCGGGTGGTGAGCGGCAGATGCTCGCGGTGGGCCGCGCGCTGATGGGCAAGCCCGACTTGCTGATGCTCGACGAGCCGAGCCTCGGCTTGGCGCCGCTGATCGTGAAGGAGATTTTTCATATCATCAGCGCGTTACGCGGCACAGGCGTCGCGACGCTGCTGATCGAGCAGAATGCCCGGGCCGCGCTGCAGATCTCGGACTACGGCTATGTACTGGAGACGGGGGAGTTTGCGTTGGAAGGGCCGGCGGCCGAGCTGGCGCAAAATCCGCGCGTGATCGAAACATACCTGGGGTTGGTGAAAAAGACGGCTTGATCGGTGGGGCGGTCGGCGGGAAACGGGCGGCGTGTTTCACGTGAAACACGCCGCTTTTGTTTTCCGGAAGAGGGCGATACGTCGGTGAGTCGGGCGTGGGGATAAGTGCCGGAGCAACAAGCGGAAGCCCTGTGACGAGTGAGACCCCATCACGTCGGGTTGCACAGGGTAGTAAGCGCGGTACGCGCGACGGTGTTCTATCGACACGGGCCAAACGGCACAGGGGATAAGCGCAGGAAGGTCGATCCGAAATGCTGTGATGGCGCAGCGACTGCGGGTTTCGCAAACAATTGCCGGGTGTGCGATTTTGCACAGCCTGACGATGTGCGCTGAGGCTGCGGCAGCGCCGGCCGAAGCAGGCCGCACGGTACAGTTTGTACGATCAGGCGAAAAAAACGACCAAATGAACCGGCCCTACCATTCGGACGGTCTTCGGGTGAAAAGCGAACCCGCTATAATTCGCCCCATACATTTCTCAGATAGGTTCGTGCGCAGTCCTGCGCACGGAATCCACCATGCTTTTTCCCACAGAATTTGACGTCATCGTCGTCGGTGGCGGGCACGCCGGCACGGAAGCCGCGTTGGCATCGGCCCGTATGGGTGCGAAGACGCTGCTCCTGACCCATAACATCGAAACGCTCGGCCAGATGAGCTGCAATCCGTCGATCGGCGGCATTGGCAAGGGCCATCTGGTCAAGGAAGTCGATGCGCTCGGCGGCGCGATGGCCGCCGCGACGGACGAGAGCGGTATTCAGTTCCGGATCCTCAATTCGTCGAAGGGCCCGGCCGTGCGCGCGACGCGTGCGCAGGCCGACCGCATCCTGTACAAGGCTGCAATCCGCCATCGGCTCGAGAACCAGCCGAACCTGTGGCTGTTCCAGCAGTCTGTCGACGACCTGATGGTCGAAGGCGACCGCGTGGTCGGCGCCGTCACGCAGATCGGCATCCGCTTCCGCGCACGTGCGGTCGTGCTGACGGCCGGTACGTTCCTCGACGGCAAGATTCACGTCGGCCTGAACAACTATACGGGCGGTCGCGCGGGCGATCCGGCGGCGGTGTCGCTGTCGGCCCGCCTGAAGGAGCTGAAGCTGCCGCAGGGCCGCCTGAAGACCGGTACGCCGCCGCGTATCGATGGCCGCTCGATCGACTTTTCGAAGCTGGACGAGCAGCCGGGCGACCTCGATCCGATCCCCGTATTCTCGTTTCTGGGCCGTGCGGAGCAGCATCCGCAGCAGTTGCCGTGCTGGGTGACGCACACGAACGAGCGCACCCACGACATCATTCGCGGCGGCCTCGATCGTTCGCCCATGTATACAGGCGTGATCGAAGGGGTCGGCCCGCGTTACTGCCCGTCGATCGAGGACAAGATCCACCGGTTCGCATCGAAGGAATCGCACCAGATCTTCCTTGAGCCGGAAGGGCTGACGACCAACGAGTTCTATCCGAACGGGATTTCGACGAGCCTGCCGTTCGACGTGCAGCTCGACCTCGTGCACTCGATGCGCGGCCTCGAGAACGCGCACATCCTGCGCCCCGGCTACGCGATCGAATACGACTACTTCGACCCGCGCGCGCTGAAGGCATCGCTCGAGACGAAGGCGATCAACGGGCTGTTTTTTGCGGGCCAGATCAACGGCACGACCGGCTACGAAGAAGCGGCCGCACAAGGGCTGCTGGCCGGCCTGAATGCAGGCCGCTACGTGCAGGAGAAGGACGCATGGTGCCCGCGTCGCGATCAGGCCTATCTTGGCGTGCTGGTCGACGACCTCGTCACGCGTGGCGTGGCCGAGCCGTACCGGATGTTCACGAGTCGTGCCGAATACCGTCTGAGCCTGCGTGAAGACAATGCGGACATGCGCCTGACCGAGATTGGCCGCGAGCTGGGCCTCGTCGACGACGTGCGCTGGGATGCGTTCAGTCGGAAGCGCGACGCTGTTTCACGTGAAACCGAACGACTGAAGTCGACGTGGGTCACGCCGAAGACGCTGCCGCCTGAAGAGGCGACTGCGTTGCTCGGCAAGGCGATCGATCACGAGTACAGCCTCGCCGAACTGCTGCGGCGCCCCGGTATCAGCTACGACGGTGTGTGCGGCCTGAAGGGCGGTGAATGTGCGCCTGCAGAGCCGTTGGCCGACGATCCGGTGCTGCTCGAGCAGATCAAGGAGCAGGTCGAGATTGGCATCAAATATCAGGGCTATATCGAGCGGCAGGCCAGCGAGATCGAGCGCAACGATGCGAACGAGAACACACGCCTGCCGGACGGTATCGACTACCGCGAGGTGCGCGGCCTGTCGTTCGAAGTGAGCCAGAAGCTGAACGAGTTCCGCCCGGAAACGATCGGCCAGGCATCGCGGATTTCGGGCGTCACGCCGGCTGCGATCTCGCTGCTGATGGTGCACCTGAAACGCCGGGGCCTCGGCCGTCGTAACGGCGCCGCCGCGGAAGTGACGGAACAGGGGGACGGCACCGTCCCGACGCAACAATGACGGCGCGTCGCGCGCCGGCGGTTAATCGGGACGTACTTGAACAGATGCTCGTCGACGGCACGGCCGCGCTCGACATCACGTTGACGGATGCACAACGCAACCAGCTGCTCGACTATGTCGCGCTGCTCGGCAAGTGGAACGCGGTCTACAACCTGACCGCGATCCGCGACCCGAAGCAGATGCTGATCCAGCACATTCTCGATTCGCTCTCCATCGTTCCGCATCTGCGCGACCGTGCATCAGCGCGCGTGCTCGACGTGGGTTCGGGCGGCGGATTGCCCGGTATCGTGCTGGCGATCGTCCAGCCGGACTGGCGGGTCACGCTGAACGATATCGTGCAGAAGAAGTCTGCATTCCAGACGCAGATGCGCGCCGAGCTGAAGCTCGCGAACCTGTCTGTCGTCACCGGGCGTGTCGAATCGCTGCAGCCGGGTGTCGAAGTGCCGGAAAAATTCGACATGATCGTATCCCGCGCTTTCGCGGATCTATCCGACTTCGTTAAACTTGCTCGACATCTCGTCGCGCCCGGCGGATCGATCTGGGCAATGAAGGGTGTCCATCCGGACGACGAAATTGCACGGCTGCCGGAAGGCAGTCACGTAAAGCAGACGATGCGGCTGGCGGTACCGATGCTCGATGCCGAACGGCATCTGATCGAGGTCACCGTCGACGAGGCGAATTGAAGGTGCGCGGTAGCGCGCCGTTTGTTTGAAGGTAAAGGGAACACACCAACGATGGCAAAGATCTTCTGCGTTGCGAACCAGAAGGGGGGCGTCGGCAAGACGACGACATCGGTCAATCTCGCCGCAAGCCTTGCAGCGCAGGAGCAACGAGTCCTGCTGATCGATCTCGACCCGCAGGGCAACGCGACGATGGGCAGCGGGATCGACAAGGCCGCCTGCGAGTCGACCGTGTACGAAGTGCTGGTCGACGGCGTCTCGGTGACGGACGCGCGCGTGCGTCCGGAAGGTGTCACGTACGACGTGCTGCCGGCCAACCGTGAACTGTCCGGTGCGGAGATCGAGCTGATCAGCATCGATAACCGCGAGCGACGGTTGAAGGCCGCGCTCGAACACGTGGCCGACGATTACGACTTCGTGTTGATCGATTGCCCGCCGACGCTGTCGCTGCTGACGCTGAACGGACTGTGCGCGGCGCATGGCGTCGTGATCCCGATGCAGTGCGAATACTTCGCGCTGGAGGGGCTGTCGGATCTCGTCAATACGATCAAGCAGGTTCACGCGAACATGAACCGCGACCTGAAGATCATCGGCTTGCTGCGCGTGATGTTCGATCCGCGCATCACGCTGCAGCAGCAAGTTTCCGATCAACTGAAAGCGCACTTCGGCGACAAGGTGTTCGACGCGGTGATTCCGCGCAACGTGCGCTTGGCGGAAGCGCCGAGTTACGGGTTGCCGGGCGTCGTATTCGACCGTAACTCGCGCGGTGCGCAGGCGTATCTCCAGTTCGGTGCCGAGATGATCGATCGCGTGCGCGCGTTCGAGGTGTCGTGATCCGGACATGAGCGAAGCGAGGAAGAAAGACATGAACGCGGTACCAAAGAAGAAGGGCTTGGGACGTGGCCTCGAAGCGCTGCTCGGCGGCAGTGCAGACATCACCGAAGCGGTGAAGATCGAAGGGGCGCCGAACACGCTCGCGCTCGGCAAGCTGCAGGCGGGCAAGTACCAGCCGCGGACGCGGATGGACGAAGGCAGCCTGCAGGAGCTGGCGGCCAGCATTCGCGCGCAAGGCGTGATGCAGCCGATCCTGGTACGACCTATTTCATCTGACAAATACGAAATCATCGCGGGCGAGCGGCGTTTCCGCGCGGCACGCCTGGCCGGCCTCGACGAAGTGCCGGTGCTCGTGAAGGACGTGTCCGATCAGGCTGCCGCCGCGATGGCACTGATCGAGAACATCCAGCGCGAGGATCTGAATCCGCTGGAAGAGGCGCACGGTATCCAGCGCCTGCTCGATGAGTTCGGTTTCACGCACGAACAGGCGGCCGAATCGGTCGGCCGCTCGCGCAGCGCGGTATCGAACCTGCTGCGCCTGCTGAACCTCGCGGCGCCGGTGCAGACGATGTTGCTGGCCGGCGACCTCGACATGGGCCATGCGCGTGCGCTGCTTGCGGTCGATGCCGCCACGCAGATCACGCTCGCGCACCAGGTGGTCAACAAGCGCATGTCGGTGCGCGAGACCGAGAAGCTGGTCGCCCATACGACGAAGGAAGCGCCGGCGGTGAAGGCGCGCGCGAAGGACGATGGCGGCCGCGACACGCGTCGTCTCGAGGAGGAGTTGTCCGACCTGCTCGCGTCGACGGTGAAGATCAAGCTCGGCCGCCGCGGGCGAGGGCAGGTGATGATCGACTTCGGCAACCTCGACGCGCTCGAGGGCATTCTTGCGCGTCTGCGCGGCAACGTCGCGACCGAAGAATAACGAGGCACGATCGATGGAAAACACGGGCGCGCCGGCGCCGCGCCGGTGGCTTGGCTGGCTTTTGCAGGAACCCGTACTGACGGTGCTGGCGCTTGCGCTGATTGTTCTGCAGTGGTTGCGTCCGCAACCAGTTGGCGAACTGGTCGGTCTCGTCGACTGGCAGACCGTCGCGACGCTCGCGGGTCTGCTGATGCTGACCAAGGCGCTCGAGCTGTCCGGGTGCCTGATGTGGCTCGCGCATCGCATCGTGCATCACGTGCATTCCGAGCGCGGGCTCGCGATGCTGCTCGTCGTGTTCGCGGCGGCGCTCGCGATGTGGCTCACCAACGATGTCGCGTTGTTCGTCGTCGTGCCGCTGATGGTATCGCTGCGCACGTTGACGCCGCTGCCGTTCCGGCGGCTCGTGATCGTGGTCGCGCTGGCCGTCAACGCGGGGTCCGTCGCGACCCCGCTCGGCAATCCCCAGAACCTTTTCCTGTGGCAATTGAGCGGCGTGTCGTTCGGCCGCTTCGTCGTCACGCTCGGGCCGCTTGCACTGGCGTTGATGGTGCTGCTGCTCGTGTTGACGGCGTGCGCGTTTCGCGCGAAGCCGCTCGACCTGTCGGGAGACGTCCAGGCCGTTTCCGTGCAGCGCATGCATGCGTTGCTTGCGGCGGTGCTGTTCGGTGCGTTCGTGCTGCTCGCCGATGCGCACAATCCCGTGCCGGGCCTGATCGGCGTCGTGATCGCGCTGCTGGTGGCGAGACGTGACGCAGTCCTGAGGATCGACTGGCTGCTGCTGCTGATCTTCGTGCTGATGTTCGTTGTGCTGCGTAGCGCGGCCGCGCTGCCGGTCGTCCACGATGCGATCGCGCGAACCCATCTCGATTCGCCGCTGCGTGTGTTCGCGGCGGGCGCGGTGGTGTCACAGGGAATCAGCAACGTGCCGGCGGCGATCCTGCTGTCGGAATTCACGCGCGACTGGCGGGCGCTCGCGTTCGGCGTATCGGTCGGTGGCTTCGGTTTCGCGATCGGTTCGCTCGCGAACCTGATCGCGGTGCGTCTCGCGAAGGAGCCGCGCATGTGGCTGCCGTTTCACCTCGTGTCGATTCCGTTCGCGCTCGTGAGCGCGGCGCTGGGTGCGTGGTTGCTCGTTCACGGCTGAGTGATGCGGATCAGTGCGGCGCACGCGTGCCGCAAGCCTGGCGGGGAGGGCGCACAGCGTTCCTTGTCGTTGGAAGGCCGGGCCTGTTGATAAGTGTTGCGCCACCACAGTCGTTCGACTGTGGTGGCGCAACAACTGATTGCGGGCATCGGCGCGCTCGGTTCGAGCGTATTTCGCGCATCGCGCTCGACGCGGTGGCCACAGTGGTTCCTCTATTGCCCATCGCCGCGTCGGATCGTTTCCCGTGTTCGCGTCACAGCAGAATTCCTGCTGCGATCGCGCCGCGCCGGTGGCGCCCGCACTGCACGTCGCCGTCACGTCACTTCGTTGCGTCCGCATTTTTTTGGGCGAGAAATGCCGGTGCGAAAAACCGACCTTACAACTGTCATCGTACGTCATCGACGCGCGCGTTTTTCACATGATGAGGCGTCGTTTTACGCTGGTTTTTGTCGCGTCTAAAGCCTTGAATCACCTGCAACTATCGCTTACAATCGCCCGGATTTGTTAGCTAGGCACCCCTGAAAGCTTTCGGAAAGCTTGGGGCCGGGTTCAAGGATTTTGCGGAAGATTGCGATGGCGGGTCAGGCGCCGAACGACAGGCACGATGATCACCGAGCGCAACGCACCGCTTCAGCGGCCGGCGAGCGGCGCGAGTCCGATGACGACGACTGGGATGCCGAGCTGCAAGATAACAACATCGTTCCGCTCACGCGGACGGAAGCCGAGAGGCTGTTCGGTCCGAACGTGAGCAAGCCGTCGCGCGTGACCCCCTACAAGGTGGTGATCGCGCAGGTGGTCTTGTCCCTGGTTGCAACGCTGGCGTGGTGGCTGTTTTCAAAGTCGCCGGGCGCCGCTGCGCAATCCGCGTTTCTGGGCGGGGCGATCGGCTGGGTGCCAAGCGCGTTGTTCGTGGCACGACTGAAGGCAGGTGGTTCGGCCACCGTGATGAGCTGGGTGATGGGCGAAGCCCTGAAGCTCGGCGTGACGATCGGGATGTTCGCCGCAGTGGCGTACGGCTATGCCGGCGTGCACTGGCCGGCGCTCCTCGTCACCTACCTCGTCGTGCTGAAGACGTACTGGATCGCGCTGGCCTGGCGGTAAGCAACAAGCAGCGTGCGGTTTCGACAACGAACCGCACCGGCCCGTTCCCGCAATAGCGTATTGCGGAACGGGGCAAAACGATTTTCGACAATTTGGGTGGCATTAACGATATGGCAGCTAGCGAAGGCACGCGCGGTCCGGATCCGTCCGAGTACATTGCGCACCACTTGCAGAATTTCTCCACCTCGCATCAGACGTCGATTTTCGACATCCACGTCTGGAACCTCGACACGCTGTTCTGGTCGATCGTGTGCGGCATCGTGACGATCGTCCTGCTGCGTCTGGCCGCCCGCAAGGCGACCTCGGGCGTGCCGGGCCGTTTCCAGTGTGCGATCGAGATGCTCGTCGAAATGGTCGAGGATCAATCGAAGGCCATCGTCCACGGCAACCGCACCTTCATCGCTCCGCTCGCCCTCACGGTGTTCGTGTGGGTCGCGCTGATGAACTCCCTCGACTTCCTCCCCGTCGACCTGCCGGGCCGCGTCATCGGCCTGCTCGGTCTGTCGGACGTGATTTCCCACCATCGCATCGTCCCGACCGCCGACCTGAACGGCACGCTCGGCATCGCGCTCGGCGTGTTCGTCCTGATGATCTACTACAGCATCAAGATCAAGGGCGCGGGCGGCTTTGTGCATGAGCTGCTGTCGGCCCCGTTCGGCGCCCACCCGCTGCTGTGGATCCCGAACCTCGCGCTGAACATCGTCGAATATCTCGCAAAGACCGTTTCCCTCGGCATGCGGCTGTTCGGCAACATGTACGCGGGTGAGCTGTTGTTCCTGTTGATCGCCCTGCTCGGCAGCATGTGGAGCTTCGGTGGCGACGCAACGTTCCTCGGCTTCATTGGTCACGTGATCGCGGGTAGCGTCTGGGCAATCTTCCACATCCTGATTGTTCTGTTGCAGGCATTCATTTTCATGATGCTGACGCTGGTGTATCTCGGCCAGGCGCACGACAAGCACTAAGCGCGGCGTGCAAAAAAGAGTTTCCGTTTTAGTTTTTTAAATCTCAGTTCCAAGTCTTTTCACAAAGGAGTGATCATGCAAGCTTACATCGCCAACATCCAGGGTCTGACCGCCATCGGTATCGGCATCATCATCGGCCTGGGTGCAATCGGCGCCTGTATCGGTATCGCGCTGATGGGTGGCAAGTACATCGAAGCCTGCGCACGTCAGCCGGAACTCATCAACCCGCTGCAAACGAAGATGTTCCTGCTGGCCGGCCTGATCGACGCTGCATTCCTGATCGGCGTTGGTGTCGCAATGCTGTTCGCGTTCGCGAACCCGCTCCTGTCGAAGCTCGCAGGCTAAGGTTCCTCGGAAATATGCGCCCGGCGTAAGCCGGCGCAGGGCGGAACGGAGACTTGGGGCGCTGATCGAATGCAACTCGATGAGCGCCTTACCGTTTCATTTTTCCGGAATAGCAGATAAGGAAACACCGTGAATCTCAACGCAACTCTGTTTGCGCAAATGGTCGTGTTCCTGGTCCTCGCGTGGTTCACGATGAAGTTCGTGTGGCCGCCGTTGATCAACGCCCTCGACGAACGTTCGAAGAAGATCGCCGACGGCCTCGCCGCCGCGGAGAAGGGCAAGGCGGAACTCGACGCAGCGCACAAGCGCGTGGACCAGGAACTCGCGCAGGCCCGCAACGACGGCCAGCAGCGCATCGCCGACGCTGAAAAGCGTGCCCAGGCGGTCGCCGAGGAAATCAAGGCCAACGCCCAGGCTGAAGCCGCCCGCATCGTCGCCCAGGCGAAAGCGGAAGCAGAACAGCAAATCGTGAAGGCGCGCGAAGCGCTGCGTGGCGAAGTCGCCGCGCTGGCCGTGAAGGGCGCCGAGCAGATCCTGAAGCGCGAAGTCGATCAAACGGCCCACGCCCAACTGCTGAATCAACTGAAAGCCGAGCTCTGATCATGGCCGAACTTGCAACCATCGCCCGCCCTTACGCAGAAGCGCTGTTCCGCGTGGCCGAGGGAGGTGACATCGCCGCCTGGTCCACGCTCGTGCAAGAGCTGGCCCAGGTTGCGCGTCTGCCGGAAGTGCTGTCGGTCGCGTCGAGCCCGAAGGTGACGCGCACGCAAGTGGCCGAGCTGCTGCTTGCTGCGGTGAAGTCGCCGGTCGCGGCTGGCGCCGAAGCGAAGAACTTCGTGCAGATGCTGGTCGACAATCATCGCATCGCGCTGCTGCCGGAAATCGCCGAGCAGTTCGAGGCGCTCAAGAACGAACGCGAAGGTGCAGCCGACGCCGAGATCGTGAGCGCGTTCCCGCTGAACGGCGCGGATCTCGAAAGCCTCGTCTCTGGCCTCGAACGCAAGTTCAAGCGCAAGCTGAAGCCGACGGTCGAAGTCGATTCGTCGCTGATCGGCGGCGTGCGCGTGACGGTCGGCGACGAAGTGCTCGACACCTCGGTTCGCGCGCGCCTCGCATCGATGCAGGCTGCCTTGACCGCCTGAGCGCCACGCCGGCACGCAACAGAATTGACTATCAGGAGCGAATAATGCAACTCAATCCCTCTGAGATCAGCGAGCTGATCAAGAGCCGGATCCAGGGCCTTGAAGCGAGCGCAGACGTTCGCAACCAGGGCACCGTGATCTCCGTGACCGACGGTATCGTGCGCATCCACGGCCTGTCGGACGTGATGCAGGGCGAAATGCTCGAGTTTCCGGGCAACACGTTCGGCCTCGCGCTGAACCTCGAGCGCGACTCGGTCGGCGCGGTGATTCTCGGCGAATACGAACACATCTCGGAAGGCGACATCGTCAAGACGACGGGCCGCATTCTGGAAGTCCCGGTCGGTCCGGAACTCGTCGGCCGCGTGGTCGACGCGCTCGGCAACCCGATCGACGGCAAGGGCCCGGTCAACGCGAAGCTGACCGACGCGATCGAAAAGATCGCCCCGGGCGTGATCTGGCGTAAGTCGGTGTCGCAGCCGGTGCAGACGGGCATCAAGTCGATCGACGCGATGGTGCCGATCGGCCGTGGCCAGCGTGAGCTGATCATCGGCGACCGTCAGTGCGGCAAGACCGCGGTGGCGCTCGACGCGATCATCAACCAGAAGGGCAAGGACCTGATCTGTATCTACGTCGCGATCGGCCAGAAGGCTTCGTCGATCATGAACGTGGTTCGCAAGCTCGAAGAAACGGGCGCGATGGAATACACGATCGTCGTCGCCGCTTCGGCTTCGGATTCGGCAGCGATGCAGTACCTCGCACCGTACGCCGGCTGCACGATGGGCGAATACTTCCGCGATCGCGGCCAGGACGCGCTGATCATCTATGACGACTTGACCAAGCAAGCATGGGCATACCGTCAGATCTCGCTGCTGCTGCGCCGCCCGCCGGGCCGTGAAGCATATCCGGGTGACGTGTTCTATCTGCACTCGCGTCTGCTCGAGCGTGCTGCTCGCGTGTCGGAAGAGTACGTCGAGAAGTTCACGAACGGCGAAGTGAAGGGCAAGAGCGGCTCGCTGACGGCACTGCCGGTCATCGAAACGCAGGCTGGCGACGTGACCGCGTTCGTTCCGACGAACGTGATCTCGATTACCGACGGCCAGATCTTCCTGGAAACCGACCTGTTCAACGCAGGCATCCGCCCGGCAATCAACGCCGGCGTGTCGGTGTCGCGAGTCGGTGGCGCCGCTCAGACGAAGGTCGTGAAGAAGCTGTCGGGCGGTATCCGTACCGACCTCGCGCAGTACCGTGAACTGGCCGCATTCGCGCAGTTCGCATCGGACCTCGACGAAGCGACCCGCAAGCAGCTCGAGCGCGGCCGCCGCGTGACGGAACTGCTGAAGCAGCCGCAGTACCAGCCGCTGCAGGTGTGGGAACTGGCCGTGTCGCTGTACGCCGCGAACAACGGCTACCTCGACGATCTCGACGTCAAGCAAGTGCTGTCGTTCGAGAAGGGCCTGCGCGACAACCTGAAGACCAGCCACGCTGACCTCATCAAGCGCATCGAAGACACCAAGGATCTCTCGAAGGACGACGAAGGCGCACTGCGCTCGGCGATCGAATCCTTCAAGAAGTCCGGTGCCTATTGATCCGCGAGTGACACACTGAGGCCGCGCGGGTGCTGATGCGCCCGCGCCGCTTCGGTCAAGGAGCAAGCTATGGCTGGAATGAAGGAAATTCGCGGCAAGATCAAGAGCGTGCAGAACACGCGCAAGATCACGAAGGCGATGGAGATGGTGGCCGCATCGAAGATGCGTCGCGCGCAGGAACGCATGCGCGCCGCTCGTCCGTATGCAGACAAGGTCCGTGCCATCGCCGCGCACATGAGCCGCGCGAACCCGGAGTACCGCCACCCGTTCATGGTGGCAAACGACGGCGCGAAGACGGCCGGCATCATCCTCGTCACGACGGACAAGGGTCTTTGCGGCGGTCTGAACACCAACGTGCTGCGTGCGACGGTGCAGAAGTTCAAGGAGCTGGAAGAGAAGGGCCAGAAGGTCGAAGCCACCGCGATCGGCGGCAAGGGCCTCGGGTTCCTGAACCGCTTCGGCGCGAAGGTGATGTCGCAGGTCGTGCACCTCGGCGACACCCCGCATCTGGACAAGCTGATCGGCGCCGTGAAGACGCAGCTCGATCTGTACTCGGAAGGCAAGCTGTCGGCGGTTTATATCGCTTACACGCGCTTCGTCAACACGATGAAGCAGGAAGCCGTGATCGAGCAGCTGCTGCCGCTGTCGTCGGAACACTTCGAAGCCGATGACGGTACGCCGGCCACGTCGTGGGACTACATCTACGAGCCGGACGCGCAGGCAGTCGTCGACGAACTGCTCGTGCGTTACGTCGAGGCGCTGGTGTACCAGGCCGTCGCGGAGAACATGGCGTCCGAGCAATCGGCGCGGATGGTCGCGATGAAGGCCGCGTCCGACAACGCGAAGACGGTGATCAGCGAACTGCAGCTCGTGTACAACAAGAGCCGCCAGGCCGCGATTACGAAAGAACTGTCGGAGATCGTCGGCGGCGCAGCCGCTGTTTAAGCGCGCGCCCGGGACGACAACTGCGCCTTTGCGCGAGTAAAGAATCAGGTATTTAAAGGAAAAGCGATGAGTACTGCTGCTTTGGTAGAAGGCAAGATCGTACAGTGCATCGGCGCCGTTATCGACGTGGAATTCCCGCGCGACAGCATGCCGAAGATCTACGACGCGCTCATTCTCGATGGCTCGGAACTGACGCTCGAAGTCCAGCAGCAGCTGGGCGACGGCGTGGTCCGTACCATTTGTCTGGGTGCATCCGACGGCCTGCGCCGCGGCCTGACCGTGAAGAACACGAGCAAGCCGATTTCGGTGCCGGTCGGCAAGCCGACCCTCGGTCGTATCATGGACGTGCTCGGCCGTCCGATCGACGAAGCCGGCCCGATCGAAAGCGAACACACGCGTTCGATCCACCAGAAGGCTCCGGCGTTCGACGAACTGTCGCCGTCGACCGAACTGCTCGAAACGGGTATCAAGGTCATCGACCTGATCTGCCCGTTCGCGAAGGGCGGCAAGGTTGGCTTGTTCGGCGGTGCTGGCGTGGGCAAGACCGTCAACATGATGGAGCTCATCAACAACATCGCGAAGGAACACGGCGGTTACTCCGTGTTCGCGGGCGTGGGCGAGCGTACCCGTGAAGGGAACGACTTCTACCACGAAATGAAGGACTCGAACGTTCTCGACAAGGTCGCGCTGGTGTACGGCCAGATGAACGAGCCGCCGGGCAACCGTCTGCGCGTCGCGCTGACCGGCCTGACGATGGCCGAGCACTTCCGTGACGAAGGCCTCGACGTGCTGTTCTTCGTCGACAACATCTACCGTTTCACGCTGGCCGGTACCGAAGTGTCGGCACTGCTCGGCCGTATGCCGTCGGCAGTGGGCTATCAGCCGACGCTGGCTGAAGAAATGGGCAAGCTGCAGGAACGCATCACGTCGACCAAGAAGGGCTCGATTACGTCGGTTCAGGCCGTGTACGTCCCTGCGGACGACTTGACCGACCCGTCGCCGGCAACCACCTTCGGCCACCTGGACGCAACCGTCGTTCTGTCGCGTGACATCGCTTCGCTGGGTATCTACCCGGCGGTCGACCCGCTCGACTCGACGTCGCGCCAGATCGACCCGAACGTGATCGGTGAAGAGCACTACTCGATCACCCGTCGCGTTCAGCAGACGCTGCAGCGCTACAAGGAACTGCGCGACATCATCGCGATTCTGGGCATGGACGAACTGTCGCCGGAAGACAAGCTGTCGGTCGCGCGCGCTCGTAAGATCCAGCGTTTCCTGTCGCAGCCGTTCCACGTCGCTGAAGTGTTCACGGGCTCGCCGGGCAAGTACGTGCCGCTGAAGGAAACGATCCGTGGCTTCAAGATGATCGTCGACGGCGAGTGCGACCACCTGCCGGAACAGGCGTTCTACATGGTCGGCACGATCGACGAAGCCTTCGAAAAGGCCAAGAAGATCCAGTAAAGGTCGGGTGTAACGCAGCGGGCGCCCGTGCGTTCGTGAAGGATGTCTCGACGGCATCTTTTCACGGGCGGGCGCCCACGTAATACGCTCAACCAGGAGTCGATATGGCAACCATCAAAGTAGACGTCGTCAGCGCGGAAGAGCAGATCTTCTCGGGCGAGGCGAAATTCGTCGCGCTGCCGGGCGAAACGGGTGAGCTGGGTATTCTGCCGGGTCACACGCCGCTGATCACGCGGATTCGTCCGGGTGCGGTGCGCATCGAAGTCGAGGGCGGCAACGACGAATTCGTGTTCGTCGCGGGCGGCATTCTCGAAGTGCAGCCGGGCGCCGTGACGGTGCTCGCCGATACCGCGATCCGCGGCAAGGACCTCGACGCGGCGAAAGCCGAGGAAGCGCGCAAGCGTGCCGAGGAAACGCTGCAGAACGCGAAGTCGGACCTCGACCTCGCAAAGGCGCAATCCGAGCTCGCGACCGCGATGGCGCAGCTCGAAGCGATCCAGCGTCTGGCGAAGATTCGCAGCCGGCACTGAGCCGCGCGCGCGTATCCCGCGAAAGAAAGCAGCCTTCGGGCTGCTTTTTTTTCGTCCGTCGTTTTCGTCTGTTTTTTTGCGGGCCGCATCGTATCGTCCGGTCGTGCTATTTCATCCGCCCGCCGCGATTTGATGTCAGAGTGGCGTCAGCAGAGCGCGGCATCATCCGGGCAGAGGCAGTCCGCCGCGATCGCGGCGGAGCAGGCGCGCGCGTCAGCCGCGTGCCGGGCCGATCAGACAAAAACGGACGGAGACATCGATGGCAGCAGACCTTGGCAAGGGGGCGCTGATCGCGCCCGAAAACGGACTGTCGTACGTGCGCGGCGCGACCGACGTGCCGCTATCCGACGCGACGATCAGCCGGTTCCTGCTCGACACGGCGGGCCGCTTTCCCGATCGCCCGGCCGTCGTGTTCCGCGAACAGCAGGTGCGCTGGACCTGGCGCGCGTTCGCGCACGAGGTCGACGTGCTCGCGGCGGGCCTCGCCGCGCTCGGGATCGTGAAGGGCGATTGCGTCGGCATCTGGTCGCCGAACCGCAGCGAATGGCTGCTCACGCAGTTCGCGACCGCGCGCATCGGCGCGGTCCTCGTCAACATCAACCCGGCCTACCGGCTCGCGGAACTCGAATACGCGCTGAACAAGGTCGGCTGCAAGGCCGTGATCGCGGCCGAGCGCTTCAAGACATCGGCGTACGTCGAGATGCTGCAGACCATCGCGCCGGAACTCGCGAGCGCGACGCCGGGCGACCTGCATGCGGCGCGCGTGCCGAGCCTGCGCACGGTCGTGTCGATGGGCGAGGCCGCGCCGGCCGGCATGTTCCGCTTCGCGGACGTGATGGCGCGCGGCCGCGACACGCTCGACGTCGCGCGGCTCGACGCGATCGGCGCGACGCTCGCGGCCACCGATCCGATCAACATCCAGTTCACCAGCGGCACGACCGGCAGCCCGAAGGGCGCGACGCTCACGCACCGCAACGTCGTCAACAACGCGCGCTCGATCGCGATGGCGATGCGCTTCACCGAGCAGGATTCGCTCTGCATCCCGGTGCCGCTGTATCACTGCTTCGGGATGGTGCTGGCCGTGCTCGCGTGCGTGTCGAAGGGCGCGGCAATGGTGTTTCCCGGCGAGGCGTTCGATCCGGTCGCGACGCTCGCGGCCGTCGCCGACGAGCGCTGTACCGCGCTGCACGGCGTGCCGACGATGTTCATCGCGGAGCTCGATCATCCGGACTTCGCGAAGTTCGACCTGTCGACGCTGCGCACCGGGATCATGGCCGGCTCGCCGTGCCCGATCGAGACGATGAAGCGCGTCGTGTCGCAGATGCATTTGTCCGAAATCACGATCGCGTACGGGATGACGGAGACGAGCCCCGTGTCGTTCCAGAGCTCGACAGACGACCCGCTCGAAAAGCGCACGACGACGGTCGGCCGCATCCAGCCGCACCTGGAGGTGAAGATCGTCGACCCGAACGGTGAGATCGTGCCGGTCGGCGCGACCGGCGAGCTGTGCACGAAGGGCTATTCGGTGATGCTCGGCTACTGGGACGACGACGCGAAGACACGCGAGGTGCTGGTCGACGGCTGGATGCATACGGGCGACCTCGCGACGCTCGACGCCGACGGCTATTGCAACATCGTCGGCCGGCTGAAGGACATGGTGATTCGCGGCGGCGAGAACGTGTATCCGCGCGAGATCGAGGAATTCCTGTTCAGGCATCCGAAGATTCAGAGCGCGCAGGTGTTCGGCGTGCCCGACGCGAAATACGGCGAGGAGCTGTGCGCGTGGATCGTGCTGCGCGCGGACGAGCAGATGACCGAGGACGACGTGCGCGCATTCTGCAGCGGCCAGATCGCGCACTACAAGATTCCGCGCTACATCCGCTTCGTCGACGAGCTGCCGATGACGGTGACGGGCAAGGTGCAGAAGTTCGTGATGCGCGAACGGATGATCGACGAACTGAAGCTCGACGTGCAGAAGACCGCTTGAAACGACCGAGCGGCCCGGCGGCGGGACAAACGCGGCGGCCTGCGGGCCGTTGCGTTTTCGATGGACGAAAAAAAGCGGGCTTATTAGCCCGCTAAAAACCACACGCTACGGGGTTAGCGCGAGGAGACCAAAGATGAAACCGAGTCCGGCGGGGGCCGGAAACGACTCCAACAGGGATGCCCCTCGGAAGGGCTTCGGTACGTGACCGACTGGCTCGCAGCGCTTCGCGTCCGCTCACACTTGGCACACGAGACCGCATCCGTGTTGAAACCGTTGAGGCCATTGTGGGCGAATTAATGACCCCTCGCGGTAACAAAGTGTTTCAGGTTGTAACGCCCGCCAGATAAGGCTTTCCGGGATTTTTTGCTGTTTTCGGGGTCCTGAAAAAGGTCATATTTACCCATCTTTTCCGCAGAGTTTTCATCGGGTGCGCGTAATGCGTTTTTCATGCGTATCGAAGTCGCTGAATTGCCGATTTACACGCTGGAATGCGCATCGCGCGGCAGATACCGCATCTGACGAATCATTCGTCGGAAAGATTTTGAAACGTGATTGGGGCACGCGATAGTCGGCCATTCGGCCGGTTTTCGCGATTTCACGCCGGCCGGGCGCCACGCCGATGTGTAACGGCGGTGCGCCCGGCCGGCGGCAATGACGGCGGCCCTGCCGGTCATCGGCCGCTTGTTGGGCGAGCGCTCGTGCTCACTTCAGCCACTTGTCGGAGATCGCCTGGTATTCGCCGGATGACAGCACCAGGTGCAGCCACTGGTCGACGTACTGCTGGAACACGACGTCGCCGCGCGGCACCATGTACGCCTTTTCGCCGAACTGGAACGGCTTGTCCGGATGCACGGAGCACAGGCCCGGATTCAGCTTCTGCTGCAGCAGCGTCTCGGATGCATCCGTCACCATGACGTCCGCCTTGCCCGCGAGGATCTGCTTGAAGATCGTCACGTTGTCCGGATAGACGCTCAGGTTCGCATGCGTGAAGAACTGCTTCGCGAAGCGCTCGTTGGTGCCGCCCGGGTTCACGATCACGCGGGTCTCGGGCCGGTCGATCTGCGCGACGGTCTGGTACTTGTCGGCGTCCGCGCAGCGCACGATCGGCGTCTTGCCGTCGACCACGTACGGCTGCGTGAAGAACACGCGCTTCTGGCGCTCGAGTGTCGTCGACACGCCGCCCACCGCGATATCGCACTTCGCGACGAAGTCGTTGGTGAGGTTCGACCAGCTCGTCTTCACGAAGTCGGCCTTCACGCCGAGCGATTTCGCGAGCGACTCGGCCATCTCGATGTCGATGCCCTCGAAACGGCCGTCCGTCCGGTGGTACGAATACGGCTTGTAGTCGCCCGTCGTGCACACGCGCAGCGTGCCGCGTGCGACCACGTCGTCGAGCCGCGAGCCGACGGCTGCGGCGGTCGGGGCCGCCGTCGCGGTCGTACCCTGCGCGTGCGCGGCGGCGCAGCAAAGCATCGCAGCGGTGAGCGTGGCCAGCGTGGCGAATGTCTTCATCGGTCTCCTCCTTCGTTCGGTTCGATATCAGCGTCCGATCATAGCGGAGCCATCGCGCGCGTCATATGGCCGCCATCGCATCGGCATACGCGGCCGTGCGGCCGCGCTCCGGTAAAATGCCGCTTTGCCTTCGCATCGTCGCTCCTACCGTGGCCCATACCCTGCTCAACGACACCTTCCTGCGTGCGCTTCTGCGCGAGCCGACCGACTACACGCCGATCTGGCTGATGCGTCAGGCCGGCCGCTATCTGCCCGAATACAACGCGACGCGCGCGCGCGCCGGCAGCTTCCTCGGCCTCGCGAAGAATCCCGACTACGCGACCGAAGTGACGCTGCAGCCGCTCGAGCGCTTCCCGCTCGATGCCGCGATCCTGTTCTCGGACATCCTGACGATCCCCGACGCGATGGGTCTCGGCCTCGACTTCCAGGTCGGCGAAGGGCCGAAGTTCGCGCATCCGGTGCGCACCGAGGCCGACGTCGCGAAGCTCGCGGTGCCGGACATCGAGGAGACGCTCGGCTACGTGACGGGCGCCGTGCGCGAGATCCGCCGCGCGCTGACCGACGGCCAGGGCCGCCAGTGCGTGCCGCTGATCGGCTTCTCGGGCAGCCCGTGGACGCTCGCGTGCTACATGGTCGAAGGCGGCGGGTCGGACGATTTCCGCACCGTGAAGTCGATGGCGTATTCGCGCCCCGACCTGATGCACCGGATCCTCGACGTGAACGCGCAGGCCGTGGCCGCTTACCTGAACGCGCAGATCGAAGCCGGCGCGCAGGCCGTGATGATTTTCGATACGTGGGGCGGCGCGCTGGCGGACGGCGCATACCAGCGCTTCTCGCTGGACTACATCCGTCGCGTGGTCGCGCAGCTGAAGCGTGAGCACGACGGCGAGCGCGTGCCTGTGATCACGTTCACGAAGGGCGGCGGGCTGTGGCTCGAGGAAATCGCGGCGACCGGCGTCGACGCGGTCGGCCTCGACTGGACCGTCAATCTCGGCGCCGCGCGCGAACGCGTCGCCGGGCGCGTCGCGCTGCAGGGCAACCTCGACCCGACGATCCTGTTTGCGCCGCCGGCCGTGGTGCGCGAGCAGGCGCGCGCGGTGCTCGACAGCTACGGCAATCATCCGGGTCACGTATTCAACCTCGGCCACGGCATTTCGCAGTTCACGTCGCCCGACCACGTCGCCGAACTCGTCGACGAAGTGCACACCCACAGCCGCAAGATCCGTAGCGGAGCCGCGGGCTGAGCGCAAGTGGTGTCATGCTGCACTGCGGGGTGACGGCGTTTCGCTGTCGGCGCTAAACAGGGCGCAACCCCGCACCGGTTGCCGATTCAAGGCTTGTCAAGACTTGACTTATACACATTTTCCACGTTGCAGCGCGGTAGAGCTCTGTATCGGTCGAATTGTCTCGCTATGGTTTCGTAATTTGAATAGCAGCCTTATGGAATAAGGCTCCGCGGGGCGCGGTCGAGGGCGGCCGAAAACAGCGGAAAGCACGGCCCCGCGCGCTTCGCGGCTGTTGAACGGCGAGTTCTCAACAAAGTTATCCACAGGCTGGTCAGGGTATACGGCGATTCCTAATGCGAATCCAAAACTTAGCGCCGAATCTGAAGTTTTACTTTAAGTTCGCCACCGTGGCGCGGGCCCGGGTGCAAGCCGTCGGTGCGCCTCGCGCTGTCGCCGGAGCGCGGTGATGGACGGCACTTACCTCAGGGTCGCCCTCGACCATCCGCTCGCCACCCTGTTCGACTACCGCTGCGACGTCCAGCCGGCGCCCGAGCCCGGCACCCTGGTGCAGGTGCCGTTCGGCAAGCGGCAGGTTGTCGGTCTCGTCTGCGAAGTGACGACTCACACCGACGTGCCGCCGTCCCGGTTGCGGGCGATCGACGCGATTTGTACCGAGCTGCCGCCGCTCGCGCCGGATTGGCTCGCGCTGGTGTCGTTCGCGGCCGATTATTACCAGCGCGGTCGCGGCGAAGTTGCGCTGCCGGCGTTGCCGCAGGCGCTGCGCGACGCGGAGCGCTGGGGCCGGCTGCTGGCGCCCGAGGTGCGCTACCGGCTGACCGAAGCCGGCCGGGCGGCGCTTCCCGACGCACTGCCGGCGCGCGGGGCCGCGCTGCGGCGGCTCGCGCAGGCGCTCGCCGACACCGATTCGATGACGTTGCCCGATGCGCGTGCGTTGCATCCGAAGGCCGCCGCCACACTCGACGACTGGGCGGCGCGCGGCTGGGTCGCCGTCGAGGAAATCGGCTGGGCCGACGCGCCTGTGCCCAAAGCTGTGGATAACCTGTCGACAACCAGTGGACGAACTGTGCCGCCGGCGCTCACCGACCAGCAGGCGGAGGCGCTCGACGCGATCCGCGCGGCGCAGGGTTTCGCGCCGTTCCTGCTGCATGGCGTGACCGGGAGCGGCAAGACCGAGGTCTATCTGCATGCGCTCGCCGCGCTGCTCGATGCGCGGCCCGACGCGCAGGCGCTCGTGCTCGTGCCCGAAATCAACCTGACGCCGCAATTCGAGGCCGCGTTTCGCGCACGCTTCGCGGGCACGCTCGCCGACGACGCGATCGTCACGCTGCACAGCGGGCTCGCGGAGGGCGAGCGGGCGCGCAATTGGCTCGCCGCACACACGGGCCGCGCGCGGATCGTGCTCGGCACGCGGCTCGCGGTGCTCGCGTCGCTGCCGACGCTCGCACTGATCGTCGTCGACGAGGAGCACGAACCCGCGTACAAGCAGCAGGAAGGGCTGCGCTATTCGGCGCGCGATCTTGCCGTGTGGCGCGCGAAGCATCTTGGCATTCCGGTCGTGCTCGGTTCGGCGACGCCGTCGCTCGAGAGCTGGTGGCAAGCCGATCAGGGCCGCTACACGCGACTCACGCTGTCGCGCCGCGCGGTGGCCGACGCGACGCTGCCGACCGTGCGGCTGATCGATCTCGAAGAGGAGCGGCGGCGCGGGCGCGCGTCGATGGGCGGGCTGTCGGGGCCGCTCGTCGCGGCGTTGAAGGCGCGGCTCGAACGCGGCGAACAGAGCCTCGTGTTCCTGAACCGGCGCGGTTACGCGCCGCAGCTCGCGTGCGACGCATGCGGCTGGGTCGCCGGTTGCCCGCGCTGCAGCGCCTACGTCGTGCTGCACAAGCCCGAACATGCACTGCGCTGCCATCACTGCGGCTGGGAAGCGCGCATTCCGCGGTCGTGCCCGGAATGCGGGAACGTCGATATCGCGCCGCTCGGGCGCGGCACGCAGCGCATCGAGGAGGCGCTCGCCGAGGCCGTGCCGGGCGCACGGATACTGCGCATCGACGCGGACAGCACGCGACGCAAGGGCAGTGCGCAGGCGCTGTTCTCGGACGTGCACGCCGGTGAAGTCGACATCCTGGTCGGCACGCAGATGATCGCGAAGGGGCACGACTTCCAGCGCGTATCGCTCGTCGGCGTGCTCAATGCCGACACCGCGCTGTTCTCGCACGACTTCCGCGCGAGCGAGCGGCTGTTCGCGCAGTTGATGCAGGTGAGCGGCCGCGCGGGGCGCGCCGGGCTGCCGGGCGAGGTGCTCGTGCAGACGCGCTATCCGCGTCACGCGCTGTATCACGCGCTCGGCCGGCAGGATTACGTCGGCTTCGCGAATTCGACGCTCGGCGAGCGCCGCGACGCGCACCTGCCGCCGTTCGTCTACCAGGCGCTGCTGCGCGCCGAAGGGCGCACGCTCGACGCGGCGCTCGCGTTCCTGCTGCAGGCCGCGGCCGCGTTGCCGGGGCTGCCGGGCGCCGATCGCGTGACCGTCTACGACGCGGTGCCGATGACGATCGTCAAGGTCGCGAACGTCCACCGCGCGCAGTTGCTGCTCGAAAGCGCGTCGCGGGCGGCACTGCAGCATGCGCTGCGCGCATGGCAGCCGGAACTGCGCGCGCTGAAGGGCGTGCTGCGGTGGAGCGTCGAGGTCGATCCGCTCGATATCTGAGCGGTGCGCGCGCGGCCGCCGTGCCGCATGCCGATATCGAGCCGGCCGGATCCACCGACCCACCGACCCGCGCGATCCTCCTCCCGGCCCGTCCCACACCCGCCTGCATTACCCGCCGCCAAGCACAGTGCAACCCGCTTTTCCCCTTGGTGGTGCACGCCGCGGGTTGCCCACGTGCGCCAACTTGACCCGATCAGGGAAAACACCGATCCGCCGACCACGGGCAACCCCTAGGTTGCAACCTCATAAGTGGCTGATTATATTGAATAACTTGTGGGTGCAACCAATCCATCAATTCGGTTGCACCTTTTTATTGCGTGCCGTAGGATTTCGCGCATCCTCTCACACCACATTGCCGGGCTCGCACCGGCGCACGAACCCACCATGGCAAGCACGACTCTCGGCGTCAAAGTCGACGACCTTCTCCGCTCGCGCCTGAAAGACGCGGCAGCGCGTCTCGAGCGCACTCCCCACTGGCTGATCAAGCAGGCGATCTTCGCGTATCTCGAGCGGATCGAGCACGGCCAGCTGCCGCCCGAACTGTCGGGCAGCAGCGGCGTGACGGAGCTTGCCGACGGCCAGGCGGTGGACGGCGACGACGACAACTCGCCGCATCCGTTCCTCGAGTTCGCCCAGAACGTGCAGCCGCAATCGGTGCTGCGCGCGGCGATCACGGCCGCGTATCGCCGCCCCGAGCCGGAATGCGTGCCGTTCCTGCTGGGCCAGGCGCGCCTGCCCGCGAACCTGCAGGCCGACGTGCAGACGCTCGCGACGCAGCTCGTCGAGGCGCTGCGCGAGAAGAGCTCGGGCGGCGGCGTCGAGGGGCTGATCCACGAGTTCTCGCTGTCGAGCCAGGAAGGCGTCGCGCTGATGTGTCTCGCCGAAGCGCTGCTGCGCATTCCCGATCGCGCGACCCGCGATGCGCTGATCCGCGACAAGATCAGCAAGGGCGACTGGCGCTCGCACGTCGGCCACGCGCCGTCGCTGTTCGTGAACGCGGCGACCTGGGGCCTGATGATCACCGGCAAGCTCGTGACGACCAACAGCGAAGCGGGCCTGTCGTCGGCGCTCACGCGCCTGATCGGCCGCGGCGGCGAGCCGCTGATCCGCAAGGGCGTCGACATGGCGATGCGCCTGATGGGCGAGCAGTTCGTCACCGGCGAGACGATTTCCGAAGCGCTCGCGAACAGCCGCAAGTACGAAGCGCGCGGCTTCCGCTACTCGTACGACATGCTCGGCGAAGCGGCGACGACCGAAGAGGACGCGCAACGCTACTACGCATCGTACGAGCAGGCGATCCACGCGATCGGCAAGGCGGCCGGCGGCCGCGGCATCTACGAAGGCCCGGGCATCTCGATCAAGCTGTCGGCGCTGCACGCGCGCTACTCGCGCTCGCAGCAGGACCGCACGATGAGCGAGCTGCTGCCGCGCGTGCGCGCGCTCGCGCTGCTGGCGCGCCGCTACGACATCGGCCTGAACATCGACGCTGAAGAAGCCGACCGTCTCGAGCTGTCGCTCGACCTGCTGGAAGCGCTGTGCTTCGACCCGGAACTCGCGGGCTGGAACGGCATCGGCTTCGTCGTGCAGGGCTATCAGAAGCGCTGCCCGTTCGTGATCGACTACCTGATCGACCTCGCGCGCCGCAGCCGTCACCGCCTGATGATCCGTCTGGTGAAGGGCGCGTACTGGGATACCGAAATCAAGCGTGCGCAGGTCGACGGCCTCGAAGGCTATCCGGTCTACACGCGCAAGATCTACACGGACGTGTCGTACCTCGCGTGCGCGAAGAAGCTGCTCGCGGCGCCCGACGCCGTCTACCCGCAGTTCGCGACGCACAACGCGTACACGCTGGCCGCGATCTATCACCTGGCCGGCCAGAACTATTACCCCGGCCAGTACGAATTCCAGTGCCTGCACGGGATGGGCGAGCCGCTGTACGAGGAAGTCACGGGCCGCGACAAGCTGAACCGTCCGTGCCGCGTGTACGCACCGGTCGGCACGCATGAAACGCTGCTCGCGTACCTCGTGCGCCGCCTGCTGGAGAACGGCGCGAACACGTCGTTCGTGAACCGCATCGCGGATAAAACCGTGTCGGTGAAGGAACTGGTCGCCGATCCGGTCGACGAGGCATCGAAGGTCGTGCCGCTCGGCGCGCCGCACGCGAAGATCCCGCTGCCGCGCAACCTGTACGGCGACGAGCGTCCCAACTCGATGGGCCTCGACCTGTCGAACGAACATCGTCTCGCGTCGCTGTCGTCCGCGCTGCTCGCGAGCGCGCACCATCCATGGCGCGCGGCGCCGATGCTCGCCGACGACGCGCTCGCCGACGCCCCGGCGCGCGACGTGCGCAACCCGGCCGATCAGCGCGACCTGGTCGGCACCGTCAGCGAAGCGACGGCCGAACACGTGAGCGCGGCGCTCGCGCATGCCGTGGCGGCCGCGCCGATCTGGCAGGCGACGCCGGTCGATGCGCGCGCCGACTGCCTGGTGCGCGCGGCCGACCTGCTCGAAGCGCAGATGCACACGCTGATGGGCCTGATCGTGCGCGAAGCCGGCAAGTCGCTGCCGAACGCGATCGCCGAAATTCGCGAAGCCGTCGACTTCCTGCGCTACTACGCGGCGCAGATCCGCGACGAATTCTCGAACGACACGCACCGTCCGCTCGGCCCCGTGGTCTGTATCAGCCCGTGGAACTTCCCGCTCGCGATCTTCATGGGCCAGGTGGCCGCCGCGCTTGCGGCCGGCAACACGGTGCTCGCGAAGCCGGCCGAACAGACGCCGCTGATCGCCGCCCAGGCCGTGCGCCTGCTGCGCGAGGCCGGCGTGCCGGCCGGCGCGGTGCAGCTGCTGCCGGGCACCGGCGAGACCGTCGGCGCGGCGCTGGTCGCCGATCCGCGCACGCGCGCGGTGATGTTCACCGGCTCGACCGAAGTCGCGCGCCTGATCAACAAGACGCTGTCCGCGCGCCTCGACCCGGACGGCAAGCCGATTCCGCTGATCGCGGAAACGGGCGGCCAGAACGCGATGATCGTCGACTCGTCGGCGCTCGCGGAGCAGGTCGTCGCGGACGTGATGCAGTCGTCGTTCGACTCGGCCGGTCAACGGTGTTCGGCGCTGCGCGTTCTGTGTCTGCAGGACGACGTCGCGGACCGCACGTTGACGATGCTCAAGGGCGCGATGCACGAGCTGGCGCTCGGCAACCCGGACCGTCTGTCGACCGACGTCGGCCCGGTGATCGACGCCGAAGCGAAGCAGACGATCGACACGCACGTCGCGGCGATGAAGGAGAAGGGCCACGCGGTCACGCAGCTGCCGTCGCCGGAAGCCTGCGCGCACGGCACGTTCGTGCCGCCGACGCTGATCGAGATCGGCAGCATCGACGAATTGAAGCGTGAAGTGTTCGGCCCGGTGCTGCACGTCGTGCGCTATCGCCGCAGCCAGCTCGACAAGCTGCTCGAGCAGATCCGCGCGACGGGTTACGGCCTGACGCTCGGCATCCACACGCGGATCGACGAGACCATCGCGCACGTGATCTCGAACGCGCACGTCGGCAACATCTACGTGAACCGCAACGTGATCGGCGCGGTGGTCGGCGTGCAGCCGTTCGGCGGCGAAGGGCTGTCGGGCACGGGCCCGAAGGCCGGCGGCGCGCTGTACCTGCAGCGCCTGCTCGCGACGCGTCCGTCGGGCCTGCCGCGTTCGCTCGCGCAGACGCTGATCGCGGATGGCGCGGTTGACGGCGAACAGCGCAGCAACCCGGCGGCGGCGCTCACCGCGCTGCGCGACTGGCTGATCGAGCAGCGCGAGCCGGCGCTGGCCGCACGTTGCGACGGCTATCTCGCGCAGGTGCCGGCCGGTGCGACCGCGGTGCTGACCGGGCCGACGGGCGAGCGAAACACGTATACACTCGGCCCGCGCGGCACGGTGCTGTGTGTCGCGGCCACGCCGGGCGGCGCGCGCGCGCAGTTCGCGGCGGTGCTGGCGACGGGCAACCGCGCGCTGTTCGTCGGCGCGGCGGGCGAGGCGCTGGTCGCCGCGCTGCCGGCTGCGCTGAAGGCGCATGCGGCCGTGCGCAAGCAGGCCGACGCGCCGTTCGACGCGGTGCTGTTCGAAGGCGACAGCGACGAACTGCAGACGCTCGTGAAGGACGTCGCGCAGCGGGCGGGCCCGATCGTGTCGGTGCAGGGCGTGTCGGCGGGCGCGTTCGAGAACGGCGACGCGGAAGACTACGCGCTCGAGCGCCTGCTGACCGAGCGCTCGGTGAGCGTGAACACGGCCGCGGCGGGCGGCAATGCGAATTTGATGACGATCGGCTGACCATCCTTGCCGTTCGGATCAAACAAAGGAAGCGGCAAGGCGATCCCGAAGCCGCTCCATTTACCCTGGTACCAAGGAGATGCTATGCAACACACGATGAAAAAGCTGGCAGGCGCGACGTTCGTCGCCGTCATGTCGCTTGCGGGGACGGCCCATGCGGACGACGTGAAGATCGGTTACGCAGGGCCGATGACGGGCGCCCAGGCTCACTACGGCAAGGATATGCAGAACGGGATCGCGCTCGCGCTGGAAGACTTCAACGCGACGAACCCGAAGATCGGCGGCAAGGCAGTGAAGTTCGTGCTCGAGACGCAGGACGACCAGGCTGACCCGCGCACCGGCACGACGGTTGCGCAGAAGCTCGTCGACGACGGCATCAAGGGCATGCTCGGCCACTTCAACTCGGGCACGACGATTCCGGCCTCGCGCATCTACGCGAACGCCGGCATTCCGGAAATCGCGATGGCGACGGCGCCGGAATACACGCAGCAGGGTTACAAGACGACCTTCCGCATGATGACGTCCGACACGCAGCAGGGCTCGGTGGCGGGCACCTTCGCGGCGAAGGATCTCGGCATGAAGAAGATCGCGATCGTCGACGACCGCACGGCCTACGGCCAGGGTCTCGCCGACCAGTTCGAGAAGGCCGCGAAGGCCGGCGGCGCGACGATCGTCGACCGCGAATTCACGAACGACAAGGCCGTCGACTTCAAGGCGATCCTGACCAAGCTGAAGGCGGCGAAGCCGGACCTCGTCTACTACGGCGGCGCGGATTCGCAGGCAGCGCCGATGGTCAAGCAGATGAAGACGCTCGGCATCACCGCACCGCTGATGAGCGGCGAAATGGTGAAGACGCCGACGTTCCTGAAGATCGCGGGCAACGCGGCCGACGGCACGATCGCATCGCTGGCAGGCCTGCCGCTCGAGGAAATGCCGGGCGGCAAGACCTACGCCGACAAGTACAAGAAGCGCTTCGGCGAAGACGTGCAGACGTACTCGCCGTACGCGTACGACGGCGCGATGGCGATGCTCAACGCGATGAAGAAGGCCGATTCGACCGATCCGGCGAAGTACCTGCCGGTGCTCGCGAAGACCGACATGGCCGGCGTCACGTCGTCGCACGTCGCGTACGACGCGAAGGGCGACCTGAAGAACGGCGGCATCACGATGTACAAGGTCGAGAAGGGCGAGTGGAAGCCGCTGAAGAGCATCGGCGGCAAGTAAGCATGGCGTGAGTCGCCGGCGGCGTCGAAGGGCGCCGCGCGGGGCATCATGCGAAGAAGCCACCGGGCCGTCGGGTCCGGTGGCTTTTTCTTTGGCGTCGGCGGCGGGCTCGGCGCCCGTCAGGCCGGGTACGCGCGCTGCAGCAGCGCGGCGACGTCGAGCGCGTGCGGATCGAAGCCGCCCGCGATGCGGCCCCAGTCGGGCGCGGCAAGCCGCGTCGCGATGAACGCGTCGGCGACGGCCGCGGGCGCGTCGCGCCGCAGCAGGCAGGCCTGCGCGACGAGCGCGAGCCGCTGCGCGAACACACGGGCCGACGCCTCGAGCGTATCGGCGGGTGCCGCGAGCATCGCGCGCAGCGCATCGAGCGCCGCGCGGATGCGCGGTTCGCCCGCGCCGAGGTCGGTCAGTTCGGCGAAGAGCGCCGCGGCCGCGTCGGGCTCGCGCGACACCGCGCGCAGCACGTCGAGGCACATCACGTTGCCGGAGCCTTCCCAGATCGAGTTGACCGGCGCTTCGCGGAACAGCCGCGCGATCGGGCCGTCGTCGACGTAGCCGTTGCCGCCGAACACTTCCATCACCTCGCCGGTCAGCTCGACCGCGCGCTTGCACACCCAGAATTTCGCGGCGGGCGTGACGATCCGCTTCCACGCGCGTTCGCGCGGCGAGTCGTCGCGCTCGAACGCATCGGCGAGACGCATCGCGAGCGCGAGCGCGGCTTCGCTTTCGAGCGCGAGATCGGCGAGCACGGTGCGCATCAGCGGCTGCTCGGCGAGCGCGCGGCCGAACGCGTGGCGCTGGCGCGTGTACGCGATCGCCTGCACGACGCCCTGGCGCAGCATCGCCGCGCTGCCGAGCACGCAGTTCAGCCGCGTGTGCGTGGCCATCTCGATGATGGTCGGAATGCCGCGGCCTTCGTCGCCGAGCATGATGCCCCATGCGTCGTTCAACTCGATTTCGCTGCTCGAGTTGCTGCGGTTGCCGACCTTGTTCTTCAACCGCTGGATCTCGACCGCGTTCTTCGTTCCGTCGGGCCGCCAGCGCGGCACGTAGAAGCACGACGGGCTGCCCGCTTCGGTGCGCGCGACGACCAGATGCGCGTCGCACATCGGCGCGGAGAAAAACCACTTGTGGCCGCGCAGCCGGTATTCGCCGCCGCGTCCGCCCGCGCCGACGGCGCTCGCCAGCGTCGTGTTCGCGCGCACGTCGGAGCCGCCCTGTTTCTCGGTCATGCCCATGCCGAACCAGATCGAGCGCTTGTCGGCGACCGGCACGTCGCGCGGATCGTAGTCGTCGCTGTACAGCTTGTCGCGCAGCAGGTCCCACAGCGCGGGTTCCTTCTGCAGCACCGGAATCGCGGCCTGCGTCATCGTCGCCGGGCACAGCGTGCCGGCCTCGATCTGGCCGTGCAGGTAGAAGCCGGCCGCGGTCGCGGCCCAGCGGCCCGGGCGCGTATCGCGGAACGCGAGCGATACGAAGCCTTCGTTGCGGTACATGCCGAGCAGCGTGTGCCACGCCGGATGGAAGTCGACGCGGTCGATGCGCCGGCCGCGGCGGTCGAACGCGTTCAGTTCCGGCGTGTGGCGGTTCGCTTCGTCGGCGAGCTGCGCGGTGTCGGCGCTGCCGAGTCGCGCGCCGTACGCGTCGAGCCGCGGCACGGCCCAGCCGGCGCCCGCGCGGGCGATGGCCTCGCGCAGCGCGACGTCGGTGGCGAAGAGGTTATAGTCGACCAGTTCGTCGAACTGGTTCGTGACGGCATGGGTCGATTCGGTCATCGGGCTGTCTCCGGTCTCGTGCTTCGCGGTCTGCCGGTCAAACGCGTTTCCGCTGAATTTCAGAGTAGCAAATATGCCGCCGCGACATGTTCAGGTTCCGGCGCCGCCCGGCCAGCAGGCGGCGCAACCCGCGCCCGCGTTGCGTCGCCGGCCGCGCCAGTCGCGCGCGCAGGCCACCTCCGACGCGCTCCAGCAGGCCTTCGTTCAGCTTTTGCTCGAGCGCGGTTACGCGAAGGCGACGATCCGCGAAATCGCGGCCGTCGCGGGCGTGAGCGTCGGCACCTTCTACGAATACTTCGGCGACAAGCAGAGCCTCGCCGCGCTGTGCATCCACCGGCGCGTGCTGGCGCTGGCCGACCGGCTGCGCGAAGCGGCGCACGGGCTGCGCGGCGTGCCGCGCGCCGCGCTCGCGGCCGCGCTCGTCGATTTGCAGGTCGATGCGATCGCCGCCGACGCCGCGTCGTGGAGCGCGTTCTTCGCGCTGGAGCGGCAGGTGTCGCCGCTCGCCGCATACCGCCGCCATTACGACGCGTATGTCGCGCTGTGGCGCGACGCGCTTGCGCAGTGCAGCGATCCGCCGCCGGCCGCGCGGCTCGACGGGATCGCGCGGATGGCGCATGCCGTCTGCTACGGCGGCGTGTCGCAGGCGCTGCTCACGCTCGGGCCGGCGCTCGACTTCGCGGCGTTGCGCGGCGAGTTGCAGGCCGTGCTGGCCGCCTATCTGGCGGCCGCGGGCGCGTGACGCGCGGCGCGGCCATGCGGGCCGAGCATCCGGCGTAAGCCCGCCGCGAGCGCGACCAAGACCCTGGGGAAATGCCGGATGCGCATGCATTGCCGGCCACGCGGCCTTGGCATCGAGCGTTGCGGATGGCCGATCATGAGAAAAATGCATGGCCGCCATGACGAACTTTCGATTGTCCGCCCTTATTGGCTCGGGCTAAATCATGCGTCATGAGCCGGGCCGCGCGCGTCGCGCGGGCCGGTCCGAAGGACATCTGAAGGAGGAGTCATGCGAAGCGCCACCACGCCCCGCTCGAAACTGCCGGACGTCGGGACGACGATCTTCACGGTGATCGGCCAGCTCGCCGCGCAGCACGATGCGCTGAACCTGTCGCAGGGCGCGCCGAATTTCGCGCCCGATCCGGCGCTCGTCGAGGGCGTCGCGCGCGCGATGCGCGACGGCCACAACCAGTACGCGCCGATGGCCGGCGTCGCGTCGCTGCGCGAACGCCTCGCGGAGAAGACGGAGGCGCTGTACGGCACGCGCTACGACCCGGGCACCGAGATCACGGTGATCGCGAGCGCGAGCGAAGGGCTCTACGCGGCGATCAGCGCGCTCGTGCATCCGGGCGACGAAGTGATCTATTTCGAGCCGTCGTTCGACAGCTATGCGCCGATCGTGCGATTGCAGGGCGCGACGCCGGTCGCGATCAAGCTGTCGCCCGAGCATTTCCGCGTGAACTGGGACGAAGTCGCCGCGGCGATCACGCCGCGCACGCGAATGATCATCGTCAACACGCCGCACAACCCGACCGCGACGGTGTTCTCCGCCGACGATCTCGAACGGCTCGCGCAGCTCACGCGCAATACCGACATCGTGGTCCTGTCGGACGAGGTCTACGAGCACGTGGTGTTCGACGGCGCGCAGCATCAGAGCGTCGCGCGTCACCGTGAGCTCTCCGGGCGCAGCGTGATCGTGTCGTCGTTCGGCAAGACGTTCCACGTGACGGGCTGGCGGGTCGGCCATTGCATCGCGCCGGCCGAACTGATGGACGAGATCCGCAAGGTGCACCAGTTCATGGTGTTCTCGGCCGATACGCCGATGCAGGTCGCGTTCGCGGAAATCCTCGCGCGGCCGGAAAGCTATCTCGGCCTGTCGGCGTTTTACCAGGCCAAGCGCGACCTGCTCGCGCGCGAGCTGGCCGGTTCGCGCTTCGAGCTGCTGCCGAGCGAAGGCTCGTTCTTCATGCTCGCGCGCTTCCGGCACTTCTCGGACGAACGCGACAGCGACTTCGTGTTGCGCCTGATCCGCGATGCGCGCGTCGCGACGATTCCGCTGTCGGCGTTCTACACCGACGGCACCGACGCGGGCGTGATCCGGCTCAGTTTCTCGAAGGACGACGCGACGCTGATCGAAGGCGCGCGGCGGTTGCGTTCGCTGTAATCGCGGGCGCGGCCCGCACCCCAAGCAGGCGACGTGTACGTCGCACGGAAAGTCACCGCCGGAACCGGCGCACGTGCGACCGCACGGCGCCGGCCGACAAGCCAGGAGATCACGATGAAGCATGCAAATACCCTCAAGCTCGCGTTCGCCCTCGCGTGCGCGCTCGGTTCCGGCGCGGCGCTCGCCGACGGGCAGACGCTGCGTTTCGGCCTCGAGGCGCAATATCCGCCGTTCGAGTCGAAGGCGCCGAACGGCGACCTGCAGGGCTTCGACATCGACGTCGGCAACGCCGTCTGCCAGACCGCGAAGCTGTCGTGCAAGTGGGTCGAGACGTCGTTCGACGGGCTGATTCCCGCGCTGAAGGGCCGCAAGTTCGACGCGATCAACTCGGCGATGAACGCGACCGAACAGCGGCGCCAGGCGATCGACTTCACGACGATCATCTACCGCGTGCCGACGCAGCTGATCGCGCGTAACGGCAGCGGCCTGCTGCCGACGCCGGAATCGCTGAAGGGCAAGCGCGTCGGCGTGCTGCAGGCATCGATCCAGGAAACCTACGCGAAGGCGCACTGGGAGCCGGCCGGCGTGTCGATCGTCGCGTATCAGGATCAGAACCAGGTGTATACGGACCTCGTGGCGGGCCGTCTCGACGCAACGCTGGTGCTCGCGCCGGCCGGCCAGCGCGGCTTCCTGTCGCGCCCGGACGGCAAGGGTTTCGCGTTCGTCGGCCAGCCGGTGCGCGACGACCGGATTCTCGGCAGCGGGATCGCGTTCGGCCTGCGCAAGGGCGACGACGCGCTGAAGGCGAAACTCGATTCCGCGATCGACAAGCTGAAGGCGGACGGCACGGTGAAGTCGCTCGGCCAGAAGTACTTCGGCGATATCGACATCTCCACCAAGTAAGCGGACGCGCACGATGCAGAGCCTGGATACGGGCGGAGAGCCCGGCGGCGACGGCGCGGCGGCGCCGGCGGACGGCACGCTCGAGGCGGCGCTCGTCGCCGCACTGGGCGACACGCTGGTCACGCGGGCGGCCGAGATCGATCCGCGCTACTTCACCGCGTACAACGAGCCGGCCGGTGTGCGGCCGCGCGCGCTGGTGCGGCCGCGCAGCGTCGACGACGTGTCGCGCACGCTCGCGCTGTGCACGCGGCTCGGGCAGCCGGTCGTGCCGCAGGGCGGCCTCACCGGGCTCGCACGCGGCGCGGTCGCGCTGGGCGGCGAGATCGTGCTGTCGATGGAGCGTTTCGCGGGCGTCGAGGCAATCGACGCGGCGGCGGGCACGATGACGGTGCGCGCCGGGACGCCGTTGCAGACGGTGCAGGAGGCCGCGGACGCGGCGGGCTTCACGTTCGGCGTCGATCTCGGCGCACGCGGTTCGTGCCAGATCGGCGGCATGCTGGCGACCAACGCGGGCGGCACGCGCGCGATCCGCTACGGCATGATGCGCGAGCAGGTGCTCGGACTCGAGGCCGTGCTCGCCGACGGCACCGTCGTGTCGTCGATGAACCGGATGCTGAAGAACAACGCGGGCTACGACCTGAAGCAGCTGTTCATCGGCAGCGAAGGCACGCTCGGCATCGTCACGCGCGCCGTGCTGCGGCTGCATCCGAAGCTCGCCGCGCCGGCCACCGCGCTCTGCCGCGTGCATGGCTACGACGCCGTCGTCGGGTTGTGGAACCGCCTGCGCGCACTGCCCGAGATCGTCAGTTTCGAAGCGATGTGGCCGGCCTTCTACGACTACGTCGCGGGCCACACGCCCGGCGTCGTCGCGCCGTTCGCGGGCGACGGCGGCTTCGCGGTGCTGCTCGAGTGCGCGACGAGCGCACCGGGCGGCGATGCGCGCCAGGCGCTGGAAACCGGCCTGGCGGATGCGATCGAGGCGGGGCTGGTCGACGATGCGGCGCTCGCGACGTCCGAGCGGCAGGCGCGCGACCTGTGGACGTTGCGCGAGGGCCTTGCGATCGATGCGCTGCCGCATCTGGTGAACTTCGACGTGAGCCTGCCGACGGGCGAGCTCGGCCGGTTCGCCGAGCGCTGCGAGGCGGCGTTGCGTGCGGTCTGGCCCGACATCGTGTGCCTGTTCTTCGGCCACGTCGGCGACGGCAACGTGCATATCGGCGTATCGCTCGCCGGCATGCGCGACGCGGACGCCGATGCGATCGATCGCTGCGTCTACGCGGTCGTTCGGGACATGGGCGGCTCGGTGTCGGCGGAGCACGGCATCGGCATGCTCAAGCGCGCCTATCTCGCGCACACGCGCAGCGAAGCGGAAATCGGCTTGATGCGGCGCCTGAAGGCCGCGCTCGATCCCGCCGGCGTGCTCAATCCCGGCAAGGTGCTTTGATCGGCGCGAGCCGGGGCGGGCGCGTCAGCCGTCGACCCAGCGCAGCGCGCCGATCTTCAGGTGTTCGACGACGCTGCGCGCCCAGTCGAGCTCCGCGTTGAGCAGCACGAGTGCATGTTCGTTCTGCAACAGGAACAGGCGCGGCACCTGGTCGTTCTGCGCGGCGTTGCGCAGCGACTCGAGACGTTCGCGTTCGCTGTCGAGCGCGGCGATGCGGCGCTCGAGTTGCTGGCGCGCATCGTCGGCGTCGAGCAGCGGCAGGAATGCGAGGCCGGCGCCGAACGCCGGAAACTCGCGCGCGGGCTCCGCGAGCAGCGCATGCAGCCACGCCTGCCCGGCCGTATGCCCGGCTTCGGTCAGCGTGTACAGCGTGCGTTCGGGAAACGCGCCGTCGCGCTCGGTGTCGTGCACGGCGATCAGCCCGTCGCGCAGCAGCCGGTCGATCGTCTGGTAGAGGCTCGTGCGCTGCCGCACGTTGACGACTTCGTCATAGCCGCGCGCCTTCAACTGCTGGAGCATTCCGTATGGATGCATCGGCGTTTCGGTGAGCGTCGCGAGGACCGCGAGCGCGAGCGGAGACGGGCGGCTTGTTGCCATGAATAGTTCTATTATGTCTAGTGAGAATATAACTAGTATCGACTAGACTATCATATTCCACAAGGGTTTCAGCCGAGGTGTGAGCGCTTCGCGGCCGGCGCGACGGTTTCCATCGTCGTGAGACCGTGAACGATGCCGCAGTCCTCGACCGAATGTTCGCCGACGCACTGGCGGCGCAATTCGGTGAGCTGATCGCGCAGATGCGTCAGTTCGGCGAGGCGCGCGTCGACGTGGCCGATGTGCTCGTCGAGCAGCGCGTTGACCGAATCGCACGGGTCGGCCGGCGTGTCGGTGAGCTGCAGCAGCGCGCGGATTTCGTCGTGCGCCATGTCGAGCGCGCGGCAGTTGCGGATGAAGCGCAGCCGCTCGACGTGCACGTCGGTGTAGTTGCGGTAGTTCGAATCGGTGCGCTCGGCGTCCGGCATCAACCCCTCCTTCTCGTAGAAGCGGATCGTTTCGGGCGTGCAGCGGGCCGCCTTGGCCAGTTCGCCGATCTTCATGGCTTTCTCCGTTGTAAGGGTTGACCTTGTAGTGGCTTCAGGGTGTTAACTCTACACCGTCAAGCCATAGAGGAGGTTGTCATGACCGACGCCCAGCGTACCCCCGACCCACGACACCGCCATCCCGGCGGCGCCGATGCGTGCTGCGCCGACGCGCGCGACACGCAGGCGGCGACCGTTGCCGACGCGGCGCCGGCGGCCGGCGAGCACGCGCATGGCGACGCGGCGGCGCACCGCGCGCAGCCGCATGCATGCGGCCACGATCATGAGCACGATCACGCATCCGAGCACGGGACGGCGCACGCCCACGCGGCGCATGACCATGCCGGTCACGACCACGACCACGACCACGACCACGACCACGACCACGACCACGACCACGACCACGCGGCCGGCGCCTGCTGCGCGCCGGCCGCGCTGACGCTCGCGCCGCTGCCGGTCGCGCGGGCGACCGCGTCGGGTCACGTCCGCTCCGCGTTCCGGATCATGCAGATGGACTGCCCGACCGAGGAAACGCTGATTCGCAAGAAGCTCGGCGGAATGCAGCAGGTCTCGGCGCTCGAATTCAACCTGATGCAGCGGATGCTGACCGTCGAACACGTGCCCGGTGCGCAGCCGGCGATCGAAAGCGCGATCCGCACGCTCGGGATGACGCCGGAAGCCGCGTCGGCCGACGCACCGGCAGCCCCCGTCGCGCCGCCGCCCGCGAAGCCGTGGTGGCCGCTCGCGCTGGCCGGCGTCGCCGCGATCGCGTCCGAGGCCATGAGCTGGGCCGGCCTGCCGGTGTGGCTGTCGGCGGTGCTGGCGCTCGCGGCGGTGCTCGCATGCGGGCTGACCACTTACAAGAAAGGCTGGATCGCGATCCGCAACGGCAACCTGAACATCAACGCGCTGATGAGCATCGCGGTGACGGGCGCGATGGCGATCGGCCAGTGGCCGGAAGCCGCGATGGTGATGGTGCTGTTCACGATCGCCGAGCTGATCGAGGCGAAGTCGCTCGATCGCGCGCGCAACGCGATCCAGGGCCTGATGCAGCTCGCGCCCGACACCGCGACCGTGCAGGACGCCGACGGCACGTGGCGCACGATCGAGGCCGCGCAGGTCGCGCTCGGCGCGATCGTGCGCGTGAAGCCGGGCGAGCGGATCGGGCTGGACGGCGAAGTGGTCGCGGGCCGCTCGACGGTGAACCAGGCGCCGATCACCGGCGAGAGCCTGCCGGTCGACAAGACGTCCGGCGACGCGGTGTACGCGGGCACGATCAACGAAGCGGGTTCGTTCGACTATCGCGTGACGGCGGTGGCCGCCAACTCGACGCTCGCGCGGATCATCCACGCGGTCGAGGAAGCGCAGGGCGCGAAGGCGCCGACGCAGCGCTTCGTCGACCAGTTCGCGCGCGTCTATACGCCGATCGTGTTCGCGGTGGCGCTGCTGGTCGCGGTGGCGCCGCCGCTCGTCATGGGCGGCGCGTGGCACGACTGGATCTACCGTGCGCTGGTGCTGCTCGTGATCGCGTGCCCGTGCGCGCTGGTGATCTCGACACCGGTGACGATCGTGTCGGGGCTCGCGGCCGCGGCACGGCGCGGGATTCTCGTGAAGGGCGGCGTATATCTCGAAGAAGGCCGCAAGCTCGCATGGCTTGCGCTCGACAAGACCGGCACGATCACGCACGGCAAGCCGGTGCAGACCGATTTCGACCCGCATGCGACGGACGTCGACGCGGCGCGCGTGCGTCACCTCGGCGCGAGCCTCGCGGCGCGTTCCGATCACCCCGTGTCGCAGGCGATCGCCGCCGCGGCCCGCGACGCGCAGACGGCAGCGTTCGCCGATGTAGAGGACTTCGAAGCACTCGTCGGGCGCGGCGTGCGCGGCACGATCGACGGCACGCGCTACTGGCTCGGCAACCACCGCCTCGTCGAGGAGCTCGAACGCTGCTCGCCGGCGCTGGAGGCGAAGCTCGACGCGCTCGAGCGGCAGGGCAAGAGCGTCGTGATGCTGGTCGACGACACGCGCGTGCTCGGCATCTTCGCGGTGGCCGACACGATCAAGGACACCAGCCGCGCGGCGATCGCCGACCTGCACGCGCTCGGCATCCGCACCGCGATGCTGACCGGCGACAACCCGCACACCGCGCAGGCGATTGCGCGGCAGGCCGGCATCGACGATGCGCGCGGCAACCAGTTGCCCGAGGACAAGCTCGCGGCGGTCGAGGAACTGTCGGCGGGCGGTGCGGGCGCGGTCGGGATGGTCGGCGACGGCATCAACGACGCACCGGCGCTCGCGCGCGCCGACATCGGCTTCGCGATGGGCGCGATGGGCACCGACACGGCGATCGAGACGGCCGACGTCGCGCTGATGGACGACGACCTGCGCAAGATCCCCGCGTTCGTGCGGCTGTCGCGCGCGACGCACCGCGTGCTGGTGCAGAACATCGGCTTCGCGCTCGGCGTGAAGATCGTGTTCCTCGGCCTCACGGTCGCGGGGCTCGGCACGATGTGGATGGCCGTGTTCGCCGATGCGGGCGCGAGCCTGATCGTCGTCGGCAACGGGCTGCGGCTGCTGTCGAAGACGGGCGTGTTCGACGGCGCGACCGCGAAGCGATGAGGAGCGGGCGATGAGCTTTCTGAAGCGGATCCTGGGCGGCCACGGTGGCGGTCACGGCGGAGGGGGCCACGGCAGCGGGCATGGAGGCGGCCACGGCAGCGGCGGGCATCACGGCGGGCAGCAACGCGGCGGTCCCGGCGGCCACGATGCACGCGGCCGCGACCGGCACGGATGGGGCTGGCAGCCGTCGGCCGACGCGCAGGGCGGCCCGGGCGGCAACGTGCCGCTGCGCCAGCTCGCGTGCGCAGGCTGCGGCGCGATCAACGCCGCGGATGCGCGATTCTGCGCGCAGTGCGGCGTATCGCAGCGCGGCAAGGCGTGCAGCCGGTGCCACGCGGCGCTGGCCGCCGACGCGCGCTTCTGCCCTGGCTGCGGGACGCAGGCCGGGTAAGGCGCGATCGCCGGCCATGTTGCCGGCCGTGCTGCCGGCGTGACGGCCGATCCCCAAGACGGCATGGCGCGCGGGCCCGGAACCCCCGCGCCACGCAACACCGCTCAACGCAGCGGCAAATGAATCTCGGTGCGCAGGTCGGCCGGCGCCGCATCCATCGGCGTATTCAGATACAGCTCGAACGGCGGCGCGTCGGCGGCTTCGCGGCCCGAGTGCCGCAGCCAGTCGCCGTACAGCCACTGGTAGGCCGTCTTCAGGTCCGCATACGGCCCCGTGTGCAGCAACACCGCGTACTCGCCGCCGGCAACCGCGATGCGCTCCACGGGCGGCGTCGGCTCGACGTCCGGCGCGCCGTCGGCCGGCACGAAGCACGCTTTCGCGCGCAACTGCGCCTCGGGCGTCGTATCCGGATCGTCGTAGAAGATCCCGATCATCCGCGCGCCGGGGCCGATCAACCCGTGCCGCCCGGCCCACGCGCCGATCTGCCCGAACGCGTCGCCGACCTTCAGGTACGCGCCCGTATGCGGCACCGCATAACCGCGCAGTTCCGGCAGCCGCCGGATCTCGACTTCCTGCTTGAACATGTCTTCCTCCCCTCGCTGTAACGGATAAATCGGCCGGTGGACCCCGGCGAGCCGGTGCTGCACGGGCGGCACGCCGTAAACATCGCGAAATGCGCGGGCGAACGCGTGCGTCGAGCCGTAGCCGGCGCGCCGCGCGATCGCGTCGAGCGGCAGCGCCGTGCACACGAGATCCTCGGACGCGCGCACGATCCGCATCCGCCGCACCGTCAGCACGATCGACTCGCCGTACAGCGCGCGATACACGCGCTGCCAGTGATACGGCGACAGGCACGCGATTTCGGCGAGCCGGTTCAGGTCGAGCGTGTCGTCGAGGTGCGCGAGGATGTAGTCGTGAACGCGCGCGATGCGTGCCGCATAGCGGGTCCAGGCCGGCGTTTCGGCTTTCGTGTCGACGGTCATGCGTGCATCCCGGGCCAGAGTCGACGTCACGGTAGCACGCCGCCGATTGATAAATCTTGCGGAAATGCGTAGGGCAAACAATTCCGGCCCTTTTTATTTTGGCGAAATTGGGTCTCGTTCCCGTCGATCTATGTCTAAAGTTAAAGACGGTGAAATCGGGTGATCGCGTCATTTTTCTCGGGTAAGTTGCTCGGACGGCAACGCACGGTTTTCGAAGTACGCAGGTAGTTCGTCGATGTTCAATCGCAACGCCACGTTTTTCGGGAGAAGAAGAAATGGATGCTTCCAGCTTCATCACGTCGCTGCAGACCACGCTAGGCGGATACCTGCCCAAGATCGCCGGCGCGATCGGCATCCTGGTGATCGGCTGGCTGATCGCCGTGGCGGTGCGGGCCGGCGCGCTCCGGCTGCTCAACGCGCTGAAGGTCGATCAGCGGATCAACGAAAGCACCGGCCAGGGCGCGTGCGTCGAGCGGATCATCGCCGGCGGGCTGTTCTGGCTCGTGCTGCTCGTCACCGCGGTGGGCATCTTCAACGTGCTCAACCTCTACGCGGTCTCCAATCCGTTCTCGCTGCTCGTCACGCACATCGTCAACTACCTGCCGAACCTGATCGGCGGCGCGGCGTTGACGCTGATCGCGTGGCTGATCGCATCGCTGCTGCGCAGCCTCGCGAACCGCGCGCTGAAGGCGAGTAAGGTCGACGACAAGCTGTCCGAAAGCGCGGGCATGCAGCCGATGAGCGGCTATCTCGGCGACGTGCTGTTCTGGCTCGTGATCCTGATGTTCCTGCCGGCGATTCTCGCGTCGTTCGCGCTGTCCGGCCTGCTGTCGCCGGTGCAGGGGATGGTCGACAAGCTGCTCGCGATCGTGCCGAACCTGTTCGCGGCCGCGGTGATCGGCTTCGTCGGCTGGATCGTCGCGCGCGTGCTGCGCGGTCTCGTGACGAACCTGCTCGTCGCCGCCGGCGCCGATCGCCTCACGCAAGGCCTCGACAGCCCGACGCCGGTGCGCGTGTCGAGCCTGATCGGCACCATCGTCTACGTGTTCGTGTTCGTGCCGACGCTGATCTCCGCGCTCGACGCGCTGAAGATCGACGCGATCTCGATCCCGGCCACCAACATGCTGAACCAGTTCCTCGGCGCGGTGCCGGACATCGTCGCGGCGATCGTGATCGTGCTCGTCACGTTCTACTTCGCGCGCTTCGTCGCGTCGCTCGCGCAGAAGCTGCTGGAGGCCGCCGGCGTCGACGGGCTGCCGGCCGTGCTCGGCGTCGAGCGCGTGTTTTCGGGGATCCTGCAGCCGTCGGTGCTGGTCGCGCGGCTGATCGTGTTCTTCGCGATGCTGTTCGCGTCGGTCGAGGCCGCGAACCGGCTCGGCTTCACGCAGGTGCGCGACGTCGTCACGCTGTTCATCGAATTCGGCGGCCACGTGCTGATGGGCGGCGTGATCCTCGTGATCGGCGTGTGGCTCGCGGGCCTCGCGCGCCGCGTGATCGAGCAGGCCGACCGCGAGCACAGCGTGCTGTTCGCGCGGATCGCGCAATTCGCGATCCTCGGCCTGGTGTTCGCGATGGGGCTGCGCGCGATGGGCATCGCCAACGAGATCGTGCAGCTCGCGTTCGGCCTCGTGCTCGGCGCGATCGCGGTGGCGGTCGCGCTGTCGTTCGGCCTCGGCGGCCGCGAAGCCGCCGGCAAGCTGCTCGACCGCTGGTTCAACCAGCGCGGCGGCGGCCCGTCGGGCCAGTAAGCGTCGGCCGCCCGGCCGCCTCGTGCGGCCGGACGGCGCGCGCGGGACGACCGCGACGCGCGGCCGGCGTTGCCGTCAGCGAAACGTCAGCCGTCATCTTTGCCGAATTTCGATAACACGTCGTTTAATGACTCTCTAGCATCGATTCTCAGTCGCGCGGGCCTGGCAGGCCGGCGCCTTTCAGGAGAATCCGATGAAAGCAGAGTCGAATGGCCGGCCCGTCGCCGGCGCCAAGTCGTCCGGCCAGCCCGCGCTGCAGCAGACGCTCGGGACCTGGCAACTGTGGGGCATCGCGGTCGGCCTCGTGATTTCAGGCGAATATTTCGGCTGGAGCTACGGCTGGGCGAGTGCGGGCACGCTGGGTTTCGTCGTCACCGCGCTGTTCGTCGCGGCGATGTACACCACCTTCATCTTCAGCTTCACCGAGCTGACGACGTCGATCCCGCACGCGGGCGGCCCGTTCGCGTATGCGCGCCGCGCGTTCGGCCCGGCGGGCGGCTATCTCGCCGGCGCGGCGACGCTCGTCGAGTTCGTGTTCGCGCCCCCCGCGATCGCGCTCGCGATCGGCGCGTACCTGCACGTGCAGTTTCCGGGGCTCGAACCGAAACACGCGGCGATGGGCGCGTATCTCGTGTTCATGGCGCTGAACATCGTGGGCGTGCAGATCGCCGCGACGTTCGAGCTGGTCGTCACGCTGTTCGCGATCTTCGAGCTGCTGGTGTTCATGGGCGTCGTGTCGCCGGGCTTCGCGTGGAGCAACTTCATGAAGGGCGGCTGGTCGGGCGCCGATCATTTCAGCGTCGGCGCATTCCACGGCATGTTCGCGGCGATCCCGTTCGCGATCTGGTTCTTCCTCGCGATCGAAGGCGTCGCGATGGCCGCCGAGGAGGCGAAGAACCCGAAGCGCTCGATCCCGATCGCCTACGTGGCCGGCATCCTGACGCTCGTCGCGCTGGCCATCGGCGTGATGGTGTTCGCCGGCGGCGCGGGCGACTGGACCAAGCTCGCGAACATCAACGACCCGCTGCCGCAGGCGATGAAGTACATCGTCGGCGCGAACAGCGGCTGGATGCACATGCTCGTGTGGCTCGGGCTGTTCGGGCTCGTCGCGTCGTTCCACGGGATCATCCTCGGCTATTCGCGCCAGATCTTCGCGCTGGCCCGCGAAGGCTACCTGCCGGAGTGGCTCGGCAAGGTGCATCCGCGCTTCAAGACCCCGCATCGCGCGATCCTCGCGGGCGGCGTGGTCGGCATCGCCGCCATCTACAGCGATGAGCTGATCCAGTTCGGCGGCCAGACGCTCACCGCGAACATCGTGACGATGTCGGTGTTCGGCGCGATCGTGATGTATATCGTAAGCATGGCGGCGCTGTTCAAGCTGCGCCGTTCGCAGCCGAACATGGCGCGGCCGTTCCGCGCGCCGCTGTACCCGTTCTTCCCGGCATTCGCGATCGTTGCGGCCCTGATTTGCCTTGCGACGATGGTGTACTTCAACGGGCTGGTGGCGATGGTGTTCGTCGCGTTCCTCGCGCTCGGCTACGCGTACTTCCTCGCGACCCGTTCGCAGCGCGCGAGCGCGCCGGCCGACGTGCTGCTGGAGGAATGACGATGACGAACCCGAACGGCCGCTGGTGACGGCATCCGGCGCGCCCCGTCGAACGGGCGCGCCGTCGGCGTTTCGCAAGGCAAGGACTGGCAAGGAGATTCGAACGATGTCCTACACGGAGACGATCGGCCCGCGTACGTACCGCTTCGCGGACCTGAAGACGCTGCTCGCGAAGGCGAGCCCGCTGCGCTCCGGCGACCAGCTCGCCGGCGTCGCGGCGGCGAGCGAGGAGGAGCGCGTCGCCGCGAAGATCGCGCTCGCGGGCGTGCCGCTGAAGGCGTTCCTGAACGAGGCGGTGATTCCGTACGAACACGACGAGGTCACGCGCCTGATCCTCGACGATCACGACGCGGCCGCGTTCGCGGAAATCTCGCACCTCACCGTCGGCGACTTCCGCAACTGGCTGCTGTCGCCCGCGGCCGACGGCGCCGCGCTCGAACGGATCGCGCCGGGCCTCACGCCCGAGATGGTCGCGGCCGTGTCGAAGCTGATGCGCAACCAGGACCTGATCGCGGCCGCGCGCAAGCGCCGCGTCGTCACGCGCTTTCGCAACACGGTCGGGCTGCCGGGCCGGATGTCGGTGCGGCTGCAGCCGAACCATCCGACCGACGACGTGAAGGGCATCGCCGCGTCGATGCTCGACGGGCTGATGTACGGCTGCGGCGACGCGATGATCGGCATCAACCCGGCGACCGACAGCCTCGCGGCGATCGTGAAGCTGCTCGCGATGATCGACGGATTCCGCGAGCGCTACGGCGTGCCGACGCAGTCGTGCGTGCTCACCCACGTGACCAACACGATCGCGGCGATCGAGAAGGGCGCGCCGGTCGACCTGGTGTTCCAGTCGATCGCGGGCACCGAGAAGGCGAACGCGAGCTTCGGGATCTCGCTCGCGCTGCTCGGCGAGGCGCACGAGGCCGCGTTGTCGCTCCGGCGAGGCACCGTCGGCAACAACCTGATGTATTTCGAGACGGGCCAGGGCAGCGCGCTGTCGGCGAACGCGCATTTCGGCGTCGACCAGCAGACCTGCGAGGTGCGCGCGTATGCGGTCGCACGCAAGTTCGATCCGTTCCTCGTGAACACGGTGGTCGGCTTCATCGGGCCGGAATACCTGTACGACGGCAAGCAGATCATTCGCGCGGGGCTCGAGGATCACTTCTGCGGCAAGCTGCTCGGCGTGCCGATGGGCTGCGACATCTGCTACACGAATCACGCGGAAGCCGACCAGGACGACATGGACACGCTGCTGACGCTGCTGGGCGCCGCCGGCATCAACTTCATCATGGGGATTCCGGGCGCGGACGACGTGATGCTGAACTACCAGAGCACGTCGTTTCACGACCAGCTCTACGTGCGCGAGGTGCTCGGCCTGCGCCGCGCGCCCGAGTTCGAGGAATGGCTGGAGACGATGGAGATCGCCGACGCGCACGGCGCGCTGCGCGCCGCGAACGCGCGCGTGCCGCTGCTCGCGGGCGCGAACGACTGGATGGGGATTTCGGCATGAGCGACGCCGTCGAAAAGAATCCGTGGGCGCAGCTGAAGTCGTTCACGAACGCGCGGATCGCGCTCGGCCGCGCGGGCAGCAGCCTGCCGACCGCGCCGCTGCTCGCGTTCAACCTGTCGCACGCGCAGGCGCGCGACGCCGTGCACCAGCCGCTCGACGCGGACGCGCTGCGCCGCGAGATCGACGCGGCCGGCTTCGCGACGCTCGGCGTGCAGAGCGCGGCGCCCGATCGCCAGCATTACCTGCGCCGGCCCGATCTCGGCCGCAAGCTGTCCGACGACGGCCGCGCGCTGCTGGCCGGCTACGGCGCGGCGCTCGACGATGCGCCGGACGTCGTGTTCGTGGTGGGCGACGGGCTGTCGGCCTTCGCGGCCGCGAAGCAGGCGCTGCCGTTGCTGCAGGCGATGCGGCCGCGCCTCGACGCGGACGGCTGGCGGGTCGGCCCGGTGGTGGTCGCGACGCAGGCGCGCGTCGCGCTCGGCGACGAGATCGGCGAGCTGCTGCGCGCGCAGGTCGTCGCGATGCTGATCGGCGAACGGCCGGGGCTCAGTTCGCCGGACAGCCTCGGCGTGTACCTGACCTGGGCGCCGAAGGTCGGCTGCCACGACGCGCTGCGCAACTGCATCTCGAACGTGCGCCCCGAAGGGCTGCCGCATGCCGCCGCCGCGCACAAGGTGCATTACCTGATGACGCATGCGCGCAGGCTCAAGCTGACGGGCGTCGGCCTGAAGGACGACAGCGACGCGTTGTTGCCGCAGGCGGAAGCGGAGCGGATCGGCGCGGTGTGACGGGGCGACCCGTCTACTTGAACAACCGCTCGCACAGGAAGTCGACGAACACGCGCAGCTTCGGCGACAGCTGCCGGCTCGACGGCCACACGATCGAGAACTGCCCCGGCGCGATCCGGTAGTCGTCGAGCACGGTGACGAGCGCGCCGGTGTCCAGCGCGTCGCGCGCGAGGAAGTCGGGCATGTAGCCGATGCCGAGCCCCGCCATCACCGCGCCGCGCAGCGCTTCCATGTTGTTGCAGGTCATCGCGGTGCGCAGCTTCAGCGGCGTGCCGTCGTCGGCGGCGAGCGCCCAGTCCTGCAGCTTGCCGGTGGTCGGGAAACAGTAGCGCACGCAATCGTGCGTTTCGAGATCGTGCGGCGCCCGCGGCAGGCTGGCCCGCGCGAGATACGCGGGCGTCGCGCACAGCACGAACGCGAACGGGCCGAGCCGCCGCGACATCAGGCTCGAATCCGACAGCGGGCCGCTGCGGATCACCGCGTCGAAGCCGCCCTCGACGACGTCGACCATCCGGTCGTTGAAATCCAGGTCGAGCTCGACGTCCGGATAGCGCTGCCTGAATTCGGGCAGCACCGGCAGCAGGAACCGGTAGCCGATCACCGGCAGGCTCACGCGCAACTTGCCGCGCGGGCGCTGCGCGGAGGCCGTCACGGTCGCCTCCGCATCACGAAAATCCTCGAGGATCCGCTGGCAGCGTTCGTAGAAATGGCGCCCTTCGTCGGTTAGCGTGACGCGCCGCGTCGTGCGGTTGAACAGGCGCACGCCGAGCGACTGCTCGAGCCGCGCGATCGTCTTGCCGACGGCGGAGGCCGAGATGCCGAGCGCGCGGCCGGCCGCGACGAAGCTGAGCGCTTCGGCGGTGCGGACGAAGGCGGCGATGCCGTTCAGGTTTTCCATCGACGTAGGCGGGCGCGAAGCGGTGAATTGAAGAATTTTAGTCCGCTATATGCGGAGCTTCACATCGTTTTTCGATGATTGAATCGAAATTATCCTTGATCGCGCTTGAGGCGCATCCGCGCCGGCTTTTCGAGGAGCGATGATGGATCACCCGTTTTCAGCCGCTTCACCCACGTCGGCGCGCCGGCGCGCGTGGGTGCTGGCCGCCGTCTGCATGGCGGCCGTCGCGCTGCCGCTGTCGTTTTCGGGCGGCGCGGTCGCGACACCCGCGATCGGCCGCGACCTGCACGGCGGCCCGGTCGCGATGAACTGGATCACCAACGCGTTCATGCTCGCGTTCGGCAGTTTCCTGATGGCGGCGGGCGCGCTGGCCGACCAGTTCGGCCGCAAGCGCGTGTTCGCGATCGGCGTCGGCGGCTTCACGCTGATGTCGGTGGCGCTCGCGTTCGCGCCGTCGATGCTCGCCGTCGACCTGCTGCGCGCCGCGCAGGGGCTCGCGGCGGCCGCGGCGCTCGCGGGCGGCACGGCCGCGCTCGCGCAGGAGTTCGACGGCGCGGCGCGCACGCGCGCGTTCAGCCTGCTCGGCACGACGTTCGGGATCGGGCTTGCGTTCGGGCCCGTGCTCGCCGGTGGCCTGATCGCGCACTTCGGCTGGCGCGCGATCTTCGTCACGGGCGCGGCGGCAGGCGCGGTGTCGCTCGCGTTCGGGCTGCCGCGCATGCACGAGTCGCGCGATCCGCACGCGACCGGGCTCGACTGGCCCGGCACGGCCGCGTTCACCGCCGCGCTCACGCTGTTCACGTTCGGCGTGATCGAGGCGCCCGCGCGCGGCTGGACGCATCCGCTCGTCGTCGCGCTGCTGGCGGGCGCGGCGCTGGGCGCGTGCGCGTTCGTCGCGATCGAGACGCGCGTCGCGCGGCCGATGCTCGACCTGTCGCTGTTCCGGATTCCGCGCTTCGTCGGCGTGCAGGTGCTGCCGGTGTCGACCTGCTGCTGCTACATCGTGCTGCTCGTCGTGTTGCCGCTGCGCTTCATCGGCATCGACGGCTTCAGCGAAATCGGCGCGGGCTGGCTGATGCTCGCGATCTCCGCGCCGATGCTGGTCGTGCCGCTCGTCGCGGCGACGCTCACGCGCTGGCTGTCGGCCGGCGTGATCTCGGGGCTCGGGCTCCTGCTCGCGGCGGCGGGCCTCGTGTGGCTGGACGTCGCGCTGCGCGGCGGCGCGGGGCCGGCGGCGATCGCGCCGATGCTCGCGATCGGCGTCGGGGCCGGCATGCCGTGGGGGCTGATGGACGGGCTGTCGGTCAGCGTCGTGCCGAAGGAGCGCGCGGGGATGGCGACCGGAATTTTCAGCACGACGCGCGTGGCGGGCGAGGGGATCGCGCTCGCGATCGCCGGCGCGGTGCTGGCGACGCTCGCGCACGCCGATTTGCGGCAGGCGGCGGGCGCGTCCGACGCGGCGTTGCGCGCGGCCGCGCGGCTCGCCACCGGCGATCTCGCCGGCGCGGCGGCCGTGTTGCCGGGCGTCGGGCGTACGGCGCTGCTCGCGAGCTATACGCACGCGTTCGATCGGCTGCTGATCGGGCTCGCGGTCGTCACGGTGCTGTGTGCGGTGGTGGTGTTCGCGTTTCTGGGTGCACGGCCCGGGGTGACCGAAGCGCGCGGCGACGACGGTGAACATGCGCATCCCGACGCGCCGGCGCGCGGCCGAACCGAACCGGCTTGCGCGGAGGCAAGCGGGCGGTGAGCGGGGCGTCGCCCGGGGGCGCGCGGGTCGACGATCGCGGGCAGCGCGCCCGTGCGTTTTTGCGGTCACGCGGATCCGTGAACCGACGCGCGGCCCCGCGCGCGAATGACCGTCGGGCGCTGCGTCGCGCGCCGGGCACGCGTCCATCACGCTTGTACAAGCGTCCGCAGCACCGCACCTGGCCCTGCATGCCCGCCTCGTGCCGACGACGACATGGCGCCGCGCCTCACGCCAGCACGAGCGGCGGCAATCCCGCATCGGCCCGCGCCTGCGCGCTTTCCACCTCGACGACCACATAGCGCAGCGCATCGGGCCACAGGTGCGCGCGACTGCCGGCATCTTCATCGATTGCCGCGCGCCCTTGCACGAGCCACGTCGTCTGCCGGACGAAATCGACGAACAGCAGCGCGATCGCCGGATTCACGAGCAGGTTGCCGATCGTGTTGAACAGGTTGTTGCCCGCGAAATCGGGCAGCACGAGCGTCCGGCGATCGGGCAGGTCGACGAGCGGGGCGAACGAACCGTCCGCGCGCGGCTGCCGGCCGCGATACGAGCAGTCGCCGTCGCCCGCCGCGTTCGCGGTCGCGACGATCAGGAAAGCCTGTTCGTGGATGAACGCGACGGCATCGTCGCCGAGGGGACGCGGGTCGTTCATGGTTCGGGCGGCGCGTGGCCGGTGCGTGCGGATCCGCGTTCCGCACGCAAGCGACATGCCACGCTGCGCGCGAGGCGCGCGGCGACGCGTGCGCGTGCGCGCTGTGGAAAATCAGAACACCCGCCGCGCCGCCTGTGCCGTCGCGGTGTTCAGATTCGGCACACTCGTTTTCCGTGCGCCGGCACCGCCCGCGGCGGGCGGCCGGACGCACCGCTCCTGTTCCGTTTTCGGCCGGTTTGGCACGCATGTTGCGTAAACCGTGCAGCGCGATCCAACCGGCGCTGCATTCACACAAGCACGATGAACAGGAGACATGTATGAACCCGTTTGACCTGAAACAACTGGGCCTCGACGTCGAATATCCGTATCGTCAGCAGTACGACAACTACATCGGCGGCAAGTGGGTTGCGCCGGTGAAGGGCGAGTATTTCGAGAACGTGTCGCCGATCAACGGCAAGCCGTTCTGCCGCGTGCCGCGCTCCGGCGCCGACGACATCGAGGTCGCGCTCGATGCCGCGCACGCCGCGCGCCGCAAGTGGGGCAAGACGTCGGTCGCCGAGCGCGCGAACCTGCTGCTCGCCGCCGCCGACCGGATGGAAAAGAACCTGAAGCTGCTCGCGGTGGCCGAGACGATCGACAACGGCAAGCCGCTGCGCGAGACGATGGCGGCCGACCTGCCGCTCGCGATCGATCACTTCCGCTATTTCGCGGGCTGCATCCGCGCGCAGGAAGGCGGCATTTCCGAGATCGACGACAACACCGTCGCGTATCACTTCCACGAGCCGCTCGGCGTCGTCGGCCAGATCATCCCGTGGAACTTCCCGCTGCTGATGGCCGCATGGAAGCTCGCGCCGGCGCTCGCGGCCGGCTGCTGCGTCGTGATGAAGCCGGCCGAGCAGACGCCCGCGTCGGTGCTGGTGCTGATGGAGCTGATCGGCGACCTGTTCCCGGCCGGCACGATCAACATCGTCAACGGCTTCGGCAAGGAAGCGGGCGAGGCGCTCGCGACCAGCAAGCGCATCGCGAAGATCGCGTTCACCGGCTCGACGCCGGTCGGCAAGCACATCCTGCGCACCGCGGCCGAGAGCCTGATCCCGTCGACGGTCGAACTGGGCGGCAAGAGCCCGAACATCTTCTTCGCCGACGTGCTCGACCAGGACGACGCGTTCCTCGACAAGGCGCTCGAAGGGCTCGCGATGTTCGCGCTGAACCAGGGCGAGGTGTGCACGTGCCCGTCGCGGATCCTGATCCAGGAATCGATCTACGAACGCTTCATCGAGAAGGCCGTCGCGCGCGTCGAGCGCATCAAGGCCGGCCACCCGCTCGACCTGCAGACGATGATCGGCGCGCAGGCGTCGCAGCAGCAGCTCGACAAGATCCTGTCGTACATCGACATCGGCCGCGACGAAGGCGCGCAATGCCTGACGGGCGGCGAGCGCACGGCACCGGCCGCCGACCTCGGCACGGGCTACTACGTGAAGCCGACGATGCTGCTCGGCAACAACAAGATGCGCGTGTTCCAGGAAGAGATCTTCGGGCCGGTCGCGTCGGTGATGACGTTCAAGGACGAGCAGGAAGCGATCGAACTCGCGAACGACACGTTCTACGGGCTCGGCGCGGGCGTGTGGACGCGCAACGGCACGCGCGCATACCGCATGGGCCGCGAGATCGAGGCCGGCCGCGTGTGGACCAACTGCTACCACCTGTACCCCGCGCATGCGGCGTTCGGCGGCTACAAGCAGTCGGGTATCGGCCGCGAGACGCACAAGATGGCGCTGTCGAACTATCAGCAGACGAAGTGCCTGCTGGTCAGCTACCAGGCCGAGGCGCTCGGGTTCTTCTGATCGCCGGCGCCAGGAGGCGAAGTGCGGGCCGGGCGGCGGCGCAATGCTGCCCGGTGCGGTGGCCGGTGTTGGACGGCGGCGTGTCGTCCGACGCCGGATCGCCGTGCAAACGTTCGACGGTCCGGGCGATCGTCCGGCGCTTCGCCGTCTTTCGCCTTTCGTCATTCGATACGCGCGTCGGCTGCGCGGCACCGGCCGTCGCGCGTTCGCGCCCGCATCGCGCATCCATCGATGGCCCCGACGGAAACCAGCATGGCAGAACCGCCCCGATCCTATCCGCGTCACCCGGTGTTCCACGCGGGCGAGCTCGACGCGCAGCACCGGTTCGGCGTCGCCGACGAAGCCGAGCGGATGAGCGACGTCGTCACGACGCGGCTGAGCATCGGCGTGCGCCAGTTCGTCGAATCGCAGCCGTTCATGTTCGTCGGCACGACGTGCGGCGGCACGGCGCGCGTGACCTGCGACATCGTGCAGGGCATGCGCGACGCGAACGGCGACCTGTGGCCGGTCGTGCGCGTGATCGACACGAAGACGCTGCGCTTCGCGCTGCCGACGCACGGCGACGGCGACCGGATCGATGCGCGCGGGTGCGACGGCAGCGGCATCGGGCTGTTGTTCGTCGATTTCGTGCGCGGCATCCGTTATCGGATCAACGGCCGCGCGACGTTGTGCGCCGATCTGCCGGCGGCGGATGCCGCGCCCTGGCCGGCCGGCAGCCCGATCGTCGAGCTGGCGGTCGCGCAGGCGTACGGCAATTGCGGCACGCGGGTCGTGCGGTTGCGGCCGGGCGCGTAGCGCGTCGCCGGGCTGCGCGCGGCGCGCATGCCGCACCCGCGCGGTGCGTGGCGTGCCGCCTCCGGGTGCGCCCTCATGGCGCGCGGCGGCCGCACGGCGTGCAATGACGGGCTTGTCGCCGGACCGCGCGGTTCGGCACGGGACTTGCGTGTTGGACGCAGTTCCGGGCAGGTGAGGAGAACACGATGGGTCAACGAGTGGAGTGCATGGCCGAGCCGACGGCCGAGGACACGCGGTGCAGCGCGCAGGGTGACGACGCGCTCGCCGGCCAGGCCGTGGTCAGCGTCGCGCACGACGCCGACGAGCAGGCGCGCAACCTGATCGGCTGGCGGCAGACTTACGACCAGCTCGCGGCCGGCCGCTTCGTCGGCACGCTGACCGAGCTGCCGCTCGACACGATGAAGCTGTTTCGCGAATCGACCAGCCACCTGCTGCGCCAGGCGTGCGAGGTGCGCGGCGACGCGTACTGGTTCGGCATCCCGCTGGTCAGCGACGGCACCGCGCGCGTCGATGCGTGCCGCATCGGGCCCGGTGCGCTCGCGTTCCGGCCCGGCAACGTCGAATTCGAATTGCTGACGCCCGCGCAGTTCTCGATCTACGGCGTGGTCGTGCGCGGCGACGTGCTGCGCCGCTACGCGGAGGAAGTCGAACACCGCGCGCTCGACGAGCGGCTGTTCACGCAGCGCGTGATCCAGGTCGGCGATACGCGGCTCGCGCGCCTGTGCGCGCTGCTCGGCCGCCGGCTCGACGGTGCGGCGGCCGTGGGTGGGCCGCTGCCCGACGCGCAGCGCGACGACCTGCAGGCCGAGGTGCTGGCCGCGCTGTTCGATGCGTGCGCGCAGCCCGCGGACGATGGCGTCGGCGGCGCACCGTCGACACGACGCTGGATCGTCGAGCAGGCGCGCGAATACGTGCTCGCGCACCGCACGCGCCCGGTCGGCGTGCCCGAGCTGTGCGAGCAACTGCACGTGAGCCGGCGCACGCTGCAGTACTGCTTCCAGGACGTGCTCGGCATGGCGCCCGCGACCTACCTGCGCACGCTGCGGCTGAACGGCGCGCGGCGCGACCTGTGCGGGCGGGCGGCCGGCTCGGTGCAGGACGTCGCGGAGGCGTGGGGCTTCTGGCACCTGAGCCAGTTCGCGACCGACTATCGGCGGCTGTTCGGCAAGCGGCCGTCGGAGACGCTGCGCGAGCGCGCGGTGACGGTGGCGGCGGGATGAGTCGGGCGGCGGCGCATGGCTGCCGCTGCACGCCCGATCCTTCGGGCGATTTTCGTTTTTCTATCCGGACGTAGCCGCCGCGTCGCGCGGCGCAGGCCACGGCACGGCATCCCAGTCGATCGCCCGGTATGCGGCTTCGACCGCCGCGAGATCGTCCGGTCGCTCGCTGCGATGCAGCCCGTGCAATTGGGCCGGCACGTCGAGCGCGACCGGCACGCAGCGCGGATAGTCGCGCACGCGCAGCGCCGGCCCGATCGTCGTGAAACAGCCGAGCGTCGGCACGTCGAAGCCGTCGGCGAGATGCAGCGCGGACGTATCGGGCGCGAACAGCACGCTCGCCCCCTTGACCCAGGCAATGAAGCGCGCGGTGTCGGCCGCATCGCGGCTCACGTCGACGTAGGCGGGATGCGCGACCGGGCCGAAGCCGACCACCGGCAGCCCGTAACGCTGCGCGAGTCGCTCGACGAACGTCGCGTGCAGCGCCGGCGGCACGCTGCGCACCGCGGTGCTCGCGTTCGGGCAGAACAGCACGTATGGCCGCCGCCATTCGGCCGGCAGCGCGGGCAGCCGCAGCCGCGCGAGCCAGCGGTTGCGCTTCGCGGCGGGCGGCACCGTGGCCGGATCGGCGCCGAGCGCGTCCAGGAAGAAGTCGATCATCGGCTGCCGTGCGAACGCGGGCCAATACAGGTGATTGCCGAGATCGACGCACGGCGCGTGCGCGGGCAGCGCATCGGCGGCGCACGGCAGCGCACGCGACGGCGCGACGACGTCGGCCGCGAGCGCATACAGCGCGTCGACGTAGCGCGGCGCGCGGGCCGGCCGGAACAGCGTGAAGCGCAGGCCGGGATGCATCGCGCGCAGCGCGGCGAGCGCGGTCAGCCCGATCACCGAGTCGCCGAGCGTGACGCCCATTCCGTTGATCACGTGCACGTCCGTCATGCGGTCGAAGTCGAGCCGGAACGGCTGGTGCGCGGCGTGCAGCAGGCCGAGCGCCGGCGCGGCCGGCACGTGATCCTCCGCGGGGCCGCCGCCGTGCTCGAGGTCGTACGGCGCGACGAGCGTGCCGTCGGGCGCGAGCAGCGTGCCCGGGTGGGCAAGCGCGTCGTCGCGCGACAGCGCGAGGCCGGCCGCGGCGGTGCGCCGTTCCACGGTCATGCGCCGCGCGCGCGGCGGCCCTGTTCGCGGATCTGCTCGAGCGTCGCGGCCGGCGTGCTGGCGTCCTGCGGGATGCGGATCTCGATCAGCGCCGGCAGCCCGCAGGTCAGTGCGCGCTCCAGCGCGGGGGCGAAGTCGGCGGTGCGCTCGACCGTCTCGCCATGCGCGCCGAACGCGCGCGCATACGCGGCGAAATCGGGATTCGTGAGCCCGGTGCCGTGCACGCGGCCCGGATAGTTGCGCTCCTGATGCATGCGGATCGTGCCGAAATGCCCGTTGTTGACGACGATTGCGACGATGTTCAGCCCGTACTGCATCGCTGTCGCGAGTTCGTTGCCGGCCATCATGAAGCAGCCGTCGCCGGCGAGCGCGACGACGGCGCGCGACGGATACAGCGACTTCGCGGCGAGCGCGGCGGGCAGTCCGTAACCCATCGCGCCGCTGGTCGGCGCGAGCTGCGAGCGGAAGTGCCGGTACGCGAAGTGGCGATGCAGCCAGATCGCGTAGTTGCCGGCGCCGTTGGTCAGGATCGCGTCGTGTGGCAGGCGCTCGCGCAGTTGCACCATCACGTCGCCGAGCTGGACGTCGCCGGGCATCGGCAGCGGCGCATGCCATTCGCGGTATGCACGGTGCGCGTCGGCGGCCGTGCCGGCCCACGCGGGGTGCGCCGGCGGTTCGAGCGCGGCGAGCGGCGCCGCGATCTCCGGCATCCCCGACACGATCGGCAGGTCGGCCGCATATACGCGGCCGAGTTCGTCCGCGCCCTGGTGCACGTGGATCAGCGTCTGGCGCGTCTTCGGGATGTCGAGCAGCGTGTAGCCGCCGGTCGTCGCTTCGCCCAGGCGCGGGCCGAGCACCAGCAGCAGGTCGGCGTCGCGGATCCGCTTGCCGAGCGCGGGATTGATCCCGAGACCGACGTCGCCCGCGTAGTTAGGGTGTGCGTTGTCGAAGGTGTCCTGGAAGCGGAACGCGCATGCGACCGGCAGTTGCCAGCGCTCGACGAAGGTGCGCAGGTTCGCGCATGCGTCGGGCGTCCAGCCGCTGCCGCCGACGATCGCGAACGGCCGCTCGGCGCGCGCGAGCCGTTCGCGCAGCTCGTCGACCTGCGCGGCCGACGGCGACGCCGCGACCCGCTTCGCGGCCGGCACGACGGGCTGCGGCGCGCAGGCTTCGGACAGCACGTCCTCGGGCAGCGCGAGCACGACCGGACCGGGCCGGCCGGACGTCGCGACGTGAAATGCGTGGCTCAGGTATTCGGGAATGCGGCGTGGGTCGTCGATCTGTGCGACCCATTTCGCCATCTGGCCGAACATGCGGCGGTAGTCGATTTCCTGGAAGGCTTCGCGGTCGAGGTGCTCGCGCGCGCACTGGCCGACGAACAGGATCATCGGCGTCGAGTCCTGGAACGCGGTGTGCACGCCGATCGACGCGTGGGTCGCGCCGGGCCCGCGCGTGACGAACGCGATGCCGGGATGGCCGGTCAGCTTGCCGACCGCCTCCGCCATGTTCGCGGCGGCCGCCTCGTGGCGGCAGACGACCGTCTGGATGCGCGCGGTGTCGTCCGCCAGCGCATCGAGTACGGCGAGGAAGCTCTCGCCCGGCACGCAGAACGCGCGTTCGACGTGATTGGCGAGCAACGCATCGACGAGCAGTCGCGCGCCGGAGGTGGTGCGCGGCTCGAGATCCTTGGAATGCGACATGGGCTGCCGTCTCCCTGGGTAGCGGGAGCTACAGCTTACGCCTGTCGGCGGGGCGCCGGTGCGCCGGCCGGTGAAAAGTGTCGGAACGAGCGGGGCGGTGGCGCGCCTCGGCGCGTGCGCCCGCCCGCCGTCACCGCATCAGCATTCGACGATATTCACCGCCAGGCCGCCGCGCGACGTTTCCTTGTACTTCGTCTTCATGTCGGCGCCCGTTTCGCGCATCGTCTTGATCACCGAGTCGAGCGACACGTAATGCGAACCGTCGCCGCGCAGCGCCATGCGCGCCGCGTTGACGGCCTTCACCGATGCCATCGCGTTGCGCTCGATGCACGGGATCTGCACCATCCCGCCGACGGGGTCGCAGGTGAGGCCGAGGTTGTGCTCCATCCCGATCTCGGCCGCGTTCTCGACCTGCTGCGGCGTGCCGCCGAGCACGGCCGCGAGCGCGCCGGCCGCCATCGAGCATGCGACGCCCACTTCGCCCTGGCAGCCGACTTCCGCACCGGAGATCGACGCGTTGAGCTTGTACAGAATGCCGATCGCGGCGGCCGTCAGCAGGAAGTCGATCACGCCCTGCTCGTTCGCGCCCGGCGTGAAGCGCGTGTAGTAATGCAGCACGGCGGGGATGATGCCGGCCGCGCCGTTGGTCGGCGCGGTGACGACGCGGCCGCCGGCGGCGTTTTCCTCGTTGACCGCGATCGCGTACAGGTTGATCCAGTCGATCATCGACAGCGGATCCTGCAGCGCACGCTCCGGGCTGCCCGTCAGCGTGCGGTACAGCTGCGGCGCGCGGCGCTTGACCTGGAACGGGCCGGGCAGGTTGCCGTCGGCTTCCGGGTTGCCGATCCCGCAGCCGCGCGACACGCACGACTGCATCACGGCCCAGATCTTCAGCAGCCCGTCGCGCGTCTCTTCCTCGGTGTGCCACGCGCGCTCGTTTTCCCACATCAGCTGCGCGATCGACTTGCCGGTCGACTCGGCCAGCGCGAGCAGCTCGGCGCCGGTGCGAAACGGATGCGTCATCTGCTCGGCCGCGCTCAGCACCTTCGTGTTCGGCGCGCCGGCCGTCACGACGAAGCCGCCGCCGACCGACAGGTAAGTGCGCTCGACCAGCACCGCGCCGTTCGCGTCGGACGCGCGCAGCTTCATGCCGTTCGGGTGCTCGGGCAGTGCCTGGCGGTAGAACGCGATGTTCTCCTTCAGCACGAACGGCACCGGGTGCGTGCCGAGCAGCGCGAGCTTCTTCGACTTGCGGACGTCCTCCAGACGCGCGTCGATCGTGTCGGGATCGACGGTGTCGGGCGCGTCGCCGAGCAGGCCGAGCATCACGCCGCGATCGGTGCCGTGGCCCTTGCCGGTGGCGCCGAGCGAGCCGTACAGCTCGACCTTCACGTTGGCCGTCGCGTCGAGCAGCCCGTCGCGCTCGAGGCCCTGGACGAACATCAGCGCCGCGCGCATCGGTCCGACCGTATGCGAACTGGACGGGCCGATGCCGATCTTGAAGAGGTCAAACACGCTGACTGCCATTTGGATTCCTGCCTTGCTTTGAGAATAGTGCTAACGCGCCTGCAACGGCAGGCACGCGGCGAGCCATGCGGGCGGATTGGGGGAAAGCTGCCGCGCGACGCGGGCATAACGCCCGTCGAGCCGCGCGGCCAGATGAAAGAGTTCAGTGGCGTTTTTCGGGTCCCACTGCCCCGTGTAGCCCGGCAAGCCGGCTTCGCGGCGCTTCGCGTCGAACGGCACCGGCGAATTCACGAATTCCTCGTGCGTCTTTTCGCCGAGCGCGTACGGCACGAGCCAGTCGAGCGCGGCCGCGAGCGTCGCGCCGTTCGCGCCGCGCTCGCGCAGCCAGTTGCGGTTGAAGCGGCGCGCGGCGAGCGCGGCCGTCACCAGCGGCTGGAGGTCGTACACCGCGTAGTGCAGCGCGTCGCGTTCCTCGAAATCCCAGGTCTTGCCGTCCGGGCCGATGTTGTCGGCGAGATGCTCGACGAACAGCCGCTGCGCGGCGTTCATCATCTTGCGGTCGCCGAGCGTGAACGCGGACAGCGCAATCAGCTTGATCCGGTGGCTTTGCCAGTTGTTGCGCCAGGTGCCGGCGAGCGGGCGCTTCTGCGCGTCGATCTGCGCGACATAACCGGCGCCCAGCTTCGCGATGAACGCCGCCGTCGCGTTGCGCGTCTTGACCGGCAGCGCGCTCGCCGTCATGTCGTACGCGACGATCAGGCTGTCGAAGCGCGTCTCATCGATCGGGTTGAAGCTCGGCTGGTAGGTCGACACCCACGCGGACAGGAAGCGGTCGACGAGCTGCAGGTAACGCGGCGCATTGGTCACGCGCCACGCGAGCGCGGCGTCGCGCATCAACTCCATGTCCTTGAGCGCGTCGGCGCTCTGGTCGTAGATGCCTTCGTGCGGCAGCGTGCCTTCGGTGTGCACGCGCGGCAACGCCTTCGGCTGCTCGCCGATACGTGCGTCGACGCTGCGGATCAGCGCCTGCACGCCCGGCTCGGCCTGCGTCGTCTCGCTCGCCTGCAACGCGGGCGCCGCGCAGAAATTCATCGCCGCGCGCGCGCTGCCCGCCGTGCCGAGGCCGGCGGCGGCAAACGACAGCGACGCGACGAGCAGCGGCACGAAGCGGCGCGTGCGCGGCCGCTCCTGCGTTGCACCATGGCCCGGAAACATCGGACGCACCATGCGGAACTCCTTGATTGGCTGGATCGCGTGTGATGTTAGCCGGATTGGGGGGCGAGCGTGAATCGATCGGGCCGGCCGAGAACGCAAAAACCGCACGCAACCGGCGGTTGCGTGCGGTGTCGTCACGGCCGGACTCCGGTGCGCGCGGCGTTATGCGTATTCCGACATCGGCACGCACGAGCAGAACAGGTTGCGGTCGCCGTAGGCGTTGTCCGCACGGCCGACGGGCGGCCAGTACTTGTTCGTGCCGAGCGATGCGACCGGGTACGCGGCCTGCTCGCGCGAGTACGCGTGCGGCCATTCGTTCGCGGTGACGACGGCTGCCGTGTGCGGCGCGTGGCGCAGCGGGTTGTCCTCGCGATCGGCGCGGCCTTCCTCGACCGCACGGATCTCATCGCGGATCGCGATCATCGCGGCGATGAAGCGGTCGAGTTCTTCCTGCGATTCCGATTCGGTCGGCTCGACCATCAGCGTGCCCGGCACCGGGAAGCTCATCGTCGGCGCGTGGAAGCCGTAGTCCATCAGGCGCTTCGCGACGTCGTCGACGCTGATGCCGCTGGTTTCCTTGAGCGGACGCAGGTCGAGAATGCACTCGTGAGCGACCAGCCCGCCCGGGCCCGAATACAGCACCGGGTAGTGCGGCGCGAGGCGCTTCGCGATGTAGTTCGCGTTGAGGATCGCGGTTTCGGTGGCGGCGGTCAGGTTCTTCGCGCCCATCATCGCGATGTACATCCACGAGATCGGCAGGATCGACGCCGAGCCGTACGGTGCGGCCGACACCGCGCCGATGCCGTCTTCCGCGCGCGCGTAGCCGGTCGAACGCTGGTTCGGCAGGAACTTCGCGAGGTGCGCGCCGACCGCGACCGGGCCGACGCCCGGGCCGCCGCCGCCGTGCGGGATGCAGAAGGTCTTGTGCAGGTTCAGGTGCGACACGTCGCCGCCGAACTGGCCCGGCGCGGTCAGGCCGACCATCGCGTTCATGTTCGCGCCGTCGACGTACACCTGGCCGCCGTGCGCGTGCACGATCTCGCAGATTTCGCGGACGTTCTGCTCGAACACGCCGTGCGTCGACGGATACGTGATCATGATCGCCGCGAGGTCGTTCGCGTGCTGCTCGGCCTTCGCCTTCAGGTCGGCGATGTCGACGTTGCCCTGCGCGTCGCAGGCGACGACCACGACCTTCATGCCGGCCATGTGCGCGGACGCCGGGTTCGTGCCGTGCGCGGATGCCGGGATCAGGCACACGTCGCGATGCGCTTCGCCGCGCGAAGCGTGATACGCGTGGATGATCAGCAGGCCCGCGTATTCGCCCTGCGAGCCGGCGTTCGGCTGCAGCGACACGGCCGCGTAGCCGGTGGCCGCGACGAGCATCTGCTCGAGCTGGTCGATCATCTCGCGGTAGCCGACGGTCTGCTCGGCCGGCGCGAACGGGTGGATCCGGCCGAATTCGGGCCACGTGACCGGCAGCATTTCCGACGTCGCGTTCAGCTTCATCGTGCACGAGCCGAGCGGGATCATCGAGCGGTCGAGCGCGAGATCCTTGTCCGACAGGCTGCGCAGGTAGCGCAGCATTTCGGTTTCGGAATGGTGGCGGTTGAACACGTGGTGCGTCAGGTAGGCGCTCGTGCGTTCGAGGCCGGCCGGCAGCGCGGCGACGCCGGCGAGGCCCGCGTCCAGCGCGTCGACGCCCGGCGCGGTGCCGCCCGCGGCCTGCGCGAACACGGCGAGGAGATCGGCGAGGTCGTCGCGGGTCGTCGTTTCGTCGACCGACACGCCGACTTGCGTGTCGCTCACGCGGCGCAGATTGATGCGCTTGGCCTTCGCGAATTCATGGACCTGCGCGGTGCGCGCGCCGGTGTCGATCGTCAGCGTGTCGAAGAACGTGTCGTTGACGGTCGCGAAGCCGAGCTGCTTCATGCCGGCGGCGAACAGCGCCGCGATGCGGTTCACGCGCAGCGCGATCGTCTTCAGGCCGTGCGGGCCGTGGTAGACCGCGTACATGCTCGCCATGATCGCGAGCAGCGCCTGCGCGGTACACACGTTCGACGTCGCCTTCTCGCGGCGGATGTGCTGTTCGCGGGTCTGCAGCGCGAGACGCAGCGCGGGCTTGCCCTGCGCGTCGACGGTCACGCCGACGAGGCGGCCCGGCATCTGGCGCTTGAATTCGTCACGCACGGCCATGTAGGCGGCGTGCGGGCCGCCGAAGCCCATCGGCACGCCGAAGCGCTGCGTGTTGCCGACCGCGACGTCCGCGCCCCATTCGCCGGGCGGCGTCAGCACGGTCAGCGCGAGGAGGTCGGCCGCGACGACGACATGACCGCCCGCCGCATGGATCGCTTCGGTGAGCGCGCGGTAGTCGCGCACGTCGCCGTTCACGCCCGGATACTGGAGCAGCACGCCGAACGCGTTGGCCTGCGCGGCGTCGGCCGCCGGGCCCGTCTTGACCTCGATGCCGATCGGCAGCGCGCGCGTGCGGATTACTTCGAGGGTTTGCGGCAGCACGTCGTCGGCGACGTAGAACACGTTCGACGCCGGCTTGCCGGTGCGTTGCAGCAGCGTCATCGCTTCGGCCGCGGCCGTTGCTTCATCGAGCAGCGACGCGTTCGAGATCGCGAGGCCCGTGAGGTCGGCGACCATCTGCTGGAAGTTCAGGAGCGCCTCGAGGCGACCCTGGGAAATTTCGGGCTGGTACGGCGTGTAGGCCGTGTACCACGCCGGGTTTTCGAGCACGTTGCGCAGAATCACGGCCGGCGTGTGCGTGTCGTGGTAACCCTGACCGATATACGAGCGGAACACCTGGTTCTTGTCCGCGAGGGCGCGCAGCGCGGCGAGGGCTTCGGCCTCGCTCTTCGGTTGCGCGAACGGGCCGAGCGGCAGCGTTTCGGCGCGGCGGATCGAGGCCGGGATCACGGCGTCGATCAGGGCGGCGCGCGACGCGAAGCCGAGCGTGTCGAGCATGGCCTGCTGGCTGGCGGCATCGGGGCCGATGTGGCGTTCTGCGAACGCGTCGTGCGTTTCGAGCGCGGCGAGCGAGAGGGGCGTGCGGTTCATCAGGCGGTCCGGGTGTTCGAGCTTCATGGCGTGACTCTGGTCCCGCGCGGGCCGGCTGGCCGGCCGCGCGCGGTTCGGGTAGGGAAAATTAGTCGATCAGCTTGCTGTAGGCGTCGGCGTCGATCAGCTTGTCGGTCGAGGCGCCGGCCGCGAGCTTGATCTTGAAGAGCCACGTGCCGTATGCGTCGCCGTTCACTTCTTCCGGCGAGTCGGCGGCTTCTTCGTTGATGGCGACGACCTCGCCGGACACCGGCGAGTAGATGTCGGATGCCGCCTTCACCGATTCGACGACGCCGACGGCGTCGCCCGCGTTCACCGACTTGCCGACTTGCGGCAGTTCGAGGAAGACGATGTCGCCGAGCGTGCTCTGCGCGTGATCGGTGATGCCGACCGTCAGCGTGCCGTCGGCTTCGGTGCGGATCCACTCGTGTTCGTCGGTGTACTTCAGATCGGCCGGGACGTTGCTCATCGGATGCTCCTGGATAAAAGGGTGTGTTCGTTATGCTGGCGCGCCGCCGGGACGCGCCGGGGTGTGGTTGCGCCGGGCGCCATTTCCCGGCTTCCCGGGAGGCGGCCTCCCGGTCGCCTCTCGGTCGTTACGCAGCGAGGACCTTGCCGTTGCGCACGAACGGCAGTTTTACCACGCGCGCGGGAAGTTGCTTGTCTCGAATCTGCACATGAACGATGTCGCCGACCTGGACGGCCGCCGGCACGCGCGCGAACGCGATCGATTCCTGCATCGACGGCGAGAACGTGCCGCTCGTGATCTCGCCTTCGCCGTGCGGCGTGACGACCTTCTGGTGCGCGCGCAGCACGCCGCCCGCCTTGCCGTTTTCCTTCTGCAGGATCAGGCCGACGAACGCGGCGCGCGAGCCGTCGCGCTCGAGCGCGGCGCGGCCGACGAACTCGCGCGGCGCCGACAGGTCGACCGTCCAGGCGAGGCCTGCGTCGAGCGGGGACACGGTGTCGTCCATGTCCTGGCCGTACAGGTTCATGCCGGCCTCGAGGCGCAGCGTGTCGCGCGCGCCGAGCCCGCAGGGGCGCACGCCGTTTTGCTGCAGCGCGGCCCACAGCGCTTCGACGTGCACGGCCGGGACGATCACTTCGAAGCCGTCTTCGCCGGTGTAGCCGGTGCGCGCGATGGTGAGATCGCCGAACGGCGTGCCGGCGACGTGCGCGGCGTTGAACGGCTTCAGTTCGCTGGTCGCGGCACGCGCGGCGGGCACCGTCGTCCAGACCTTTTCACGGGCGTTCGGGCCCTGAACGGCGACGATCGCGAAATCGCGGCGCGGCGCGATGGTCAGGCCGTAGCCGCCTTGTTCGTTGAGCTGGTTGAACCACGCGATGTCCTTCTCGGCCGTGCCGGCGTTGACGACGACGCGGAAGAAGTCTTCGGTGAAGTAATAGACGATCAGGTCGTCGACGACGCCGCCCTGCGGATTGAGCAGGCACGAGTAGAGCGCCTTGCCGGGGGTCTTGAGCTTGCCGACGTTGTTGGCGATCGCGTGTTCGAAGAACGCGCGCACGCGGCTGCCGGTGAAATCGACGACGCACATGTGCGACACGTCGAACATGCCGGCGTCGGTGCGCACGGCTTCGTGTTCTTCGATCTGCGAGCCGTAGTTGACGGGCATGTCCCAGCCGCCGAAGTCGACCATGCGGGCATTGAGCGCGCGGTGCGCGGCGTTGAGCGGGGTTTGATTCAGTGCAGTCATCGAGGCCTCAGGCAAGGCGCTTGCGCGCGGGTCAGAACGGCCATGTGCCGACCGTCGCGGCCGTGTGCCTGCGAGCGATGCGATACATGCCCCTCTGTCCTCGATACCTGAGAGATTGCGCCGCGGCCACGAGCCGGCGAACGCGCGCCCCTTCGGTGGGCAGCCTGCCCGCGCTGCAATCGCGCAGCGGGCTACTGCCGCTCTCCAGAGTGCGGGGAGTGCGGCCCGCGCGAAGCGCGGACGGGATCCCCGACGCGGTCGGTCCTTTTGCCTGAGAGTTTGCGGGTGTGCCCCTTCGGCGGCGCGACCGGCGTTGCGAAGCTACGCGGTCACACGCTCTCCCGACGCGTGCGGGCGACTGTACGCGAGCGGGTCGGCATTGTCAATTTGGGCAAAATAATGTCGCTTCGCGACAAGCGGCGGCGTGAGGGACGCCGCCGCTTTTGCCGGCGCCGGCGGACGCCGGCATGGCCGGTTTTACTCGCCGATCGCGCGCGCGGCCGTGTCGAGTTCCTGGTTCAGCACGCGCTGCTCGTCGCCGGACAGGCCGCCGTTGTGCTGGGTCGACATGTCGCTCGCTTCCTGGCGGATCACGTCGAGCCGGTGGTGCAACTGCGCGCCGTACGGCGGCGGGTAGTAGCCGCCGTTGACGCGCGCGTCGATCCGGCGGTGCAGGTTGTCGATCCGGCCCTGGACCTCCAGCAGGCGATCGTTCGCGACGACCTGCGGATTCGGCCGCGGCGGGGGCGGGGGCGCCTGTCGGGCCGGCCGCTGCGGCTGCACGACACAGGCCGCGAGCGAGGAAACCAGGACGCAGCATGCCGCTGCGCGAATCAACCGTTGCATCACATTCTCCTGACGGTTTGGTGTCGGATCGACTTTTTGAGAAACGCATCAGACCGGGCGACCGCTGACTTTCGTTCCCGCACCATTTGTAACGGAATGTTCGGGACCGTGTTGTCGCTGCGGCTGACGCGTGGCCGCTGCCGCTGCCGGGGGCGGCGCGGCGCGACGCGATGGCCGAGGCCGGGACGGCACCGACCCGGCCGGCTGCCGTCAGACGGTGCGGCGCACGAACGGTACCCGGCGGCCTTCATGCTCGCTTTGCGCGGCGAGCTCGATGATCGTCATCACGTCGACGGCGTCCTGCGGCGTGACCGGGAACGGCGCGCCATCGTGGACCGACGCGGCGAGCGCGCGGTAGAACTCCGCGTACTGGCCGTCGAGCGTCGGCACCGGCCGCTCGACCTCGACTTCGCCGTCGAGCACGCGCAGCACGCCGGGCGGGTTGCCGCCGCCGAACTCGACGTGGTCCGGCGTCAGGCCGGCCTTCAACTGGTCTTCCTGCGTGTCGAGCCCGAACTTCTGGTAGCTGCCGCGCGTGCCGTGCAGCGTGAAGCGCGCGGGCTCGATCGCCGACAGCGCGCTCGCGTGCAGCGCGACGTCCTTGTCCGGATAGCCGAGCAGCAGGTGCACGAAATCGGGCGCCGTGCCGTTGTCGCGGCGCGTCTTGACCGTGGCGCTGACCGTTTCCGGCAGCCCGAACAGCGCGAGCGCCTGATCGATCAGGTGCGGGCCGAGGTCGAGCAGCAGGCCGCCGCCGCGTGCGGGCTCCTCGCGCCAGCGCGTGCGCGGGGTCGGCCGGAAGCGGTCGAAGTGCGACGCGAAATACGTGAGCCGCCCGAGTTCGCGGGATTCGACGATGCGCCGCACGGTGAGGAAGTCGCCGTCCCAGCGGCGGTTGTGGAATGGCGCGAACAGGCGGCTGCGCGCGTTCGCGAGCCGCGCGAGCGCGAGCGCTTCGTCGGCCGTGAGCGTGACGGGCTTGTCGACGACGACGTGGCGGCCCGCTTCGAGCACCTGGCGGGCGAGCGTGAAGTGCGTGTCGTTCGGCGTGGCGATCACCACGCAGTCGATGTCGTCGAGGCCGAGCAGCGTGTCGAGATCGGGGACGATGCGTGCGCCCGGGTATGCGGCGCGCGCGCGGTCGGGCTGGCCCGTCGCGATCGCGGCGATCTCGGTGCGGCCGCTCGTGGCGATCACGGGCGCGTGGAACGTTGCACCGGCGAAACCGAAACCCATCAAACCAATCCTGAGCAATGACGACATGGCAATCCTTGGCTGCGTACGAGGGGGCAAAGCGTTGCGGCCACCGGCCGCGCGGACGGCTATTGTGGCACGGCGGCACGCGCGCGAGCGGGCGTTGGCCGAACGGACAGGGAGCCGGTGCGCATGCGCATGAATGACCTCGGCCGAATGGCGGGATCGCGCCCGCCGGCGCGCGAATCCGACACAATGGGGCCGTTCCGGCGCGTCCCGCGTCGCCTGCTTGCCCCGTTACCGGATCGAAACCATGGGATATCCGCTTGCCACCGCCGCCCTGGGCCCGTTGCTGCTGATGCAGGGGCGGCGCGTGCGCCGCGTCACGCCGCGGCTCGCCGAGGCGGCCGGTCCGCGCGACGGCACGGCCGGCGACGGGCCGCCGCTGCGCGTGCTGGTGCTGGGCGATTCGGCCGCCGCGGGCGTCGGTGTCGCGTCGCAGCGCGACGCGCTGTCGGGGCAGCTTGCCCGCGCGCTTGCGGCGTCGCACCGCGTAAGCTGGAAATTGCTGGCGCGCACGGGGCTGACCGCCGAGGAACTCGTCGACTGGCTTGCCGCCGAGCCGGTGCAGCCGTTCGATGTGGCAGTGACGTCGCTCGGCGTGAACGACGTGACGGGCGGCGTGTCGCCGGCGCGCTGGCGCGCCGCGCAGGCGGCGCTCGTCGAGCTGCTCGCCGCGCGATTCGGGGTCGCGCACGTGATCCTGTCGGCGGTGCCGCCGATGGAGCGTTTTCCGGCGCTGCCGCAGCCCCTCGCGTGGTATCTCGGCCTGCGCGCGAAGCGGCTCAACGCGACGCTCGCCGAGTGGGCCGCGACGCAATCGCGCTGTACCTTCCTGCGCGTCGCGCTGCCGCTCGAGCCGCACCTGATGGCGGCGGACGGCTTTCATCCCGGCGCGGCAGCGTGCGCCGCGTGGGCCGCCCAGGCCGCCGACGCGCTCAGGCAGCGCCTGCGCGCGTGACGGCGCGCCGGGTTCGAACCGTCAGCGCGTGCGGTTCATCCGGATCACGCCGTCGGCGCCCGTCTCGAAGCTGACCTGCCGCGCGAACGACGGATGCTGTGCGACGAGCTCGTCGCCCATCGCGAACCACGTGTAGCCGAGCGTCTTCAGGTAGTCGAGCAGCGCGGCGCGCTTTTCGGAGAACCATTCGAGGTTCCAGGCCTCAAGCAGCAGCGGCGGAAAGCCGTGCCGTTCGAGGAAGGCCGTGCCGCCTTTCAGCACGTCGAGTTCGAGGCCTTCGACGTCGATCTTGATCAGCGACGGCGACTTCGGGAAGTTCAGGGTGTCGAGCCGGGCGATCGGCACGTCGCTCGGCTGCTGGCTCGCGACGGTCTCGACCGAGTTGCGGCGCAGGTTGAACTGCTCGTCGAGGGAGAAGCCGCCGATGTTGATCGAACGCGAATAGTCGATCGCGGGCAGCGGGATGATGCCGTCCTGGTTGCCGATCGCGACATTGAACGCGTGCACGTTCTCGAGCCGGTTCAGGAACACGTTGCCGCACAGCTGGTAATAGACGATGCGCTGCGGCTCGAACGCGTAGACCATGCCGCCCTGCGCGGCGATGCTCTTGGCGATCGGCACCGCATAGGCGCCGAGGTTCGCGCCGATGTCGAGGACCAGCGGCGCCTCCTCGTTCGCGTAGAACATCTGGCTGATGGTCAGCAGCGATGCGTCCCAGGAGCCGTTGTAATAGAGGTTCGCCGAAATCGCGTCCCGGGTCGCGAACAGCAGGTAATCGGCGTTGTCGGTCTTGACGAGGTTGACTCTGGGTAGCATGGCGCGGGGTGTCAGGGTTGTCGGGCGAAGAGGGCGGCGTGCACGCATGGCGCGGCGATGTGCCGATGCTCGCCGCCGCCGTGTGTCAGGCCAGGTAGTTCGACCACTTCTGGTGTTCGCGGTAGTACTGCTCCTCCGCGTCCGTCAGGCCGGTCTCCTTGTACCAGGGCACGTGCTTGCAGGTGTAGCGGCCCGCGAACCGGACGCCGCACAGATGCGAGTCGCGGCGGAAGTAGCGTTTGTTGTAGACGGCGAACGTCGTATCGATCGGCGCGTTGTAGATCGGGTCGCCGCCCGCCGTGCTGCCGATCTGGTGGCGCCAGAAGTTCGCTTCCCATTCGAGCGTCGTGTATTGGCGGTCGCCGCAGAAGAGCGTCGTTTCCTTCATCAGCTCCGGTTGCGAGATGTCGAGCGCGAAGCCGGCCTTGCCGGTCTGGAACGCTTCGGTCGCGTCGATCAGTTCGAACAGGAATTCGGGCGGCAGCGCGTCGTTCAGTTCGAGGTCCGGATCGGTGACGCAGAAGAGGTCCGGCAGGCGCGCGTAGTTCGCGTCCGACAGGAACAGGTCGCGCGGGCCCGCGTTGCGATCCAGGCGCACGACGGTCACGTCGTCCTGCACGCTTTCCAGGAACGCGAGCATGTCCGGCGCGCTCGACGCGTTGTCGACGATCACGATGTTGCGCAGGCCGCGCGCCTTCAACTGGGCCACCATCCGGCGCGTATAGGTCGGATTGTTGAAGGTCGGGATCAGCACCGGCACCGTGGCGACCAGGCCGCCCGCGAAATGCCGGAACTGACGGCTGCCCGGCAGCGTCGTGCAGAGCGTCGCGTTCGGCACCAGCGGCAGCGCGACGGGCTGCGGCGCCGGCGCGGATTGCATCACGTGCGCCTCGAGGTCGGCGAGGTCCTGCCGGGTGTCGGCGTCGTCGGGCATCAGCGCGGCGGCCTTGCGCATCGGCGCGAGCGCCTCCGCGTGACGCTCCTGCTGAACCAGCGTGACGGCCAGCGCCCGCCAGCCGAGCCCGACGTCGGGCATCCATTCGGTCAGTTGGGTCGCGATGCCTTCGGCCTGCGCGAATTGCCGCTTGTCGAGCAGCGCGGCGAGCGTGTTCATGAATTCGGAGAGCACGGCCGCCAGCTCGTCGGCGGAGGCCGACGGCGCATCGGCCGCCGCGAGTTCGAGCGACAGCGCGTCGATGCCGTGCGTGCGGGCCTGCGCGACCAGCGCGCGCGCCGCATCCATCTGGTTGTCGCGCGTCAGCGCGTCGATGCACGCGATCCAGTAGCGCCGCTGCGACGGCTCGGTCGCCACCGCGGCCCGGAAGTGCCGCAGCGCGGCGTCGCGCCGGTCGAGCTGTTCGAGCACCGTCGCGAGGCGGAGGTGCGAATCGGCGTGTTCGGGATGCGCTTGCAGGATCTGGCGGTAGGCCTGCTCCGCGTCCTGAAGCGAGCCGGCGGCGTGAAGCGCGGCGGCGCGGGCCAGCTCGGCCTCGGAGACGGGAGCGGCAATGACGGTGTCATTCATGGCGGCGGAAGTCGATGACGGCGAATGAAGGGGCGGCGGCGCGTACTCGCCGACGTTTCGCGTATGTTGCCGCCGGGGGCCGCGCGACGATGGACCAAACAGAGGGGAGATTTGCTGCCTGTTCGGATGTTCGGCGTGCGTCCGCCGACGCGGGCAGCGCACGGAAAGCGCGTGGGGAAAGGATGCGGGAAAAGGACGCGGGAAAAGGGTGCCGGAAAAGGGGCGCGAAGCCCGCCGGTGTTGCGCGTCGCCGCCCGGCGGCATCGTCAGCCGCCGGCCGCCGCCGACGTGTTAACATGCGCGTCCTGCCCCGCGTGTCCGCCTGCAATCCAGGCCTGCCGCGCGCGGCATCCTCCCGGCGTTCCGCCGTCAACCGCAACATCATCCGTCATCATGTCCGCAGGCCTCAACCCCGCTCAGAACGAAGCGGTGCGCTACCTCGACGGTCCCTGCCTCGTGCTCGCCGGCGCGGGCAGCGGCAAGACCCGCGTGATCACGCAGAAGATCGCGCACCTGATCGAAGCGAAAGGTTTCGAGCCGCGCCACATCGCGGCCGTCACGTTCACGAACAAGGCCGCGGCCGAAATGCGCGAGCGCGTGTCGAAGCTGCTGGAGGGCAAGACGCTCACCACGCCCGGCAAGGAAGGCCGCAAGGTGCCCGTCAACCAGCTCACCGTGTGCACGTTCCACTCGCTCGGCGTGCAGATCCTGCGCCAGGAGGCCGAGCACGTCGGCCTGAAGCCGCAGTTCTCGATCATGGATTCGGACGACTGCTTCGGGATGATCCAGGAGCAGATCGGCACCACCGACAAGGGCCTGATCCGCAAGATCCAGAGCACGATCTCGCTGTGGAAGAACGGCCTGATCATGCCCGACGAGGCGATGACGATCGCGGCCAACGAGGACGAGCATCAGGCTGCGCTGGTCTACCGCAACTACGTCGCGACGCTGCACGCGTACCAGGCGGTCGACTTCGACGACCTGATCCGCCTGCCGGCCGAGCTGTTCGCGAAGAACGAGCAGGTGCGCGACCGCTGGCAGAACAAGCTGCGCTACCTGCTGATCGACGAATACCAGGACACCAACGCGTGCCAGTACGAGCTGCTGAAGCTGCTCGCCGGCCCGCGCGCCGCGTTCACGGCGGTGGGCGACGACGACCAGGCGATCTACGGCTGGCGTGGCGCGACGCTCGAGAACCTCGCGCAGCTCGGCAAGGATTTCCCGAAGCTGCACGTGATCAAGCTCGAGCAGAACTACCGGTCGACGGTGCGGATCCTGACCGCCGCGAACAACGTGATCGCGAACAACCCGAAGCTGTTCGAGAAGAAGCTGTGGTCCGAGCACGGGATGGGCGACTCGATCACCGTCACGCCGTGCAACGACGAGGAACACGAAGCCGAATCGGTCGTGTTCCGGCTGTCCGCGCACAAGTTCGAGCGGCGCACGCAGTTCCGCGACTACGCGATCCTGTATCGCGGCAACTTCCAGGCGCGGATCTTCGAGCAGGTGCTGCGGCGTGAGCGGATTCCGTACGTGCTGTCGGGCGGCCAGTCGTTCTTCGACAAGGCCGAGATCAAGGACCTGTGCGCGTACCTGCGCCTGATCGCGAACGCCGACGACGATCCCGCGTTCATCCGCGCGGTCACGACGCCGCGCCGCGGAATCGGCAACACGACACTGGAAGCGCTGGGCTCGTTCGCGGGGCAGGCGAAGGTGTCGCTGTTCGAGGCCGTGTACATGGGCGGGATCGAGGCGCGGCTGTCCGCGCGCCAGGTCGAGCCGCTGCGGATGTTCTGCGACTTCATCCAGCGCCTGACCGATCGCGCGGACAAGGAGCCCGCGACCGTCGTGCTCGACGACATGATGGAGGCCATTCACTACGAGGCCTACCTGTACGACGCGTTCGACGAGCGGCAGGCGCAGTCGAAGTGGCAGAACGTGCTCGAATTCCTCGAATGGCTGAAGCGCAAGGGCACCAAGCCCGAGACGGAGGCCGTCGACGGCGAGGCCGACGGCTTCCACAACGCCGACGGGCTCGCCGATACCGGCAAGAACCTGCTCGGCCTGATCCAGACCGTCGCGCTGATGTCGATGCTCGAAGGCAAGGACGAGGATCCGGACGCGGTGCGGCTGTCGACCGTCCATGCGTCGAAGGGGCTCGAGTATCCGCACGTGTTCCTGGTCGGCGTCGAGGAAGGCATCATGCCGCACCGCGGCGGCAGCGAGGACGACGGCCCGATCGACAACGAGCGGATCGAGGAGGAGCGCCGGCTGATGTACGTCGCGATCACGCGCGCGCAGCGCAGCCTGCACCTGAACTGGTGCAAGAAGCGCAAGCGGGCGCGCGAGACGGTCGTGTGCGAACCGTCGCGCTTCATCCCCGAGATGGGCCTCGACGAAGCGCCGCCGCCGACGCCGGAGGAAGCGCCGATGACGCCGAAGGACCGGCTCGCGAGCCTGAAGGCGCTGTTGCAGAAGTGACGTGCGGGAGGCGGCCGGCGCGGCCGCCCCGGCAAAAGAAAACCCCCGCGATGCGCGTGCGCCGCGGGGGTTTTTTCTGGCCGGCAGGCGTTACTTCGACGCGTTGACCATATAGTCGACGGCCGCCTTCACGTCTGCGTCGGACGCGCTCGACCCGCCCTTCGGCGGCATCGCGCCCTTGCCGTGCAGCGCGTAGTTGTAGACGGTATCCATCGAGTCCTTCAGGCGCGGCGCCCAATCCTCCTTGCTGCCGAACTTCGGCGCGCCGAGCACGCCGGCCGCGTGACACGCCTGGCAGACCTGCGTATACAGCGCCTTGCCGGCCGATGCGGCGTCGGCGCTGGCCGGCGCGGCCGCGGGTTTTTCGCCTGCCTTCGGAATCGCGGCGATCGCGGCCATTGCAGCGGCGGCTTGCGCGTTCGACGCGTCGGCGCCCGACGCGCCTGCCGCACCCGCCGCGCCGCTCGCCGCCGGCGCCGCATTGGCGGCCGGGGCGGCCGGCTCGGGGAAGTTCGCGCCGTCGTTGTTCGCCATGTAGACGATCGCGCGCGCGATTTCATAGTCGCTGACGTCGTCGGGATTCGTGCCGCCACGCGGCGGCATCGCGCCCTTGCCCGACAGCGCCGTCTTGAGCAGCGTGTCGAAGCCTTGCGAGATGCGCGGCGCCCAGTCGTCCTTGTTGCCGAACTTCGGCGCGCCGGCGGCGCCCGTGCCATGACACGTCACGCACACGGCCTTGTAGACTTCCTCGCCGGTCTTGTACGTGCGGGGCGCGTTGGCGTCCTTCACGTCGACCTTCGCGAGCGGAGCGATCCGCGCGGCGACCTGTTCGTCCGATAGCGCGTCCGTGCCGGCGCCCGAGCGGAACGCGTGGTTGGCATAGGTGGCAAACAGGACGATCAGGGCGATCGGAATCGCAAATGATGCGATGACGACGGCAATCAGCTGCCCGGGGGTTTTGACGGGAGATTCGTGGGGTGCTTCGCTCATGCTTGCCTCGTCTCCGTGAATAGGAATTGTGAGCGCGGTGCAACGGCAAAATGGCAGTCCAATGAAGCACGGACGATTATAGACGGAACGTTTACATCACGGCGAGCGGCGCGAAGGCGCGTGTTTACCCGCACGAATGGGGGCCTGACGAGGATTCTGCGGGCAAGGTGGACGCTTCATGGGAAACCGGGTATCCTTGCCGTCTTGCCAATGGTGGGCGGCCGGTTTATTGGGGTCGTTTCACTGTCACACGCGCCCGTAGCTCAATGGATAGAGTACTGCCCTCCGAAGGCAGGGGTTGCTGGTTCGATCCCAGCCGGGCGCGCCAAAAAGCCTGATCAGGCTTTCAGCGGTTTCGCTACTTCAGCGGTTTCTCCCACTTCAGTGAAATTACAGTCAGCCGGCGGCGACGTGCAGCTCGGCGGCCTGCGTGCGACTGTGATGCACTCGTTCAACGTTACCAGCCGTGGTGTTCGTACTCGGAGGCGCCGGATCGTCAGACTCAGGTGATCATCCGCGAAAGAAACGCAATGAACGCGCGTACTAACATCCAAATCATCAACGGGCCGGACGGAGCGCCGGCCTTTGTGGTGACCCCCTACGCGGACTATATGGCGCAGCACACGCGCGTGGGGCGCATTCTTGGGACCCGATCGGCACCGGAGGAAGACGATTCCGACGCGGCGCGCGCAGTTGTGCCTCCGCCCCACCTGCCCACCAGAACGAGTGGTCTTTATGCACGCACTGGCAGCACAGGGCCGGGCAGCGCGGGCCGCGCGGCGATCGGCGAGCCGAATCTTGGGTGCATTTTTATGCGCCCTGGTTATGCGGTCTCTACACCTCGTCGCCTGCTTTCGGCGGTTCGGCCATAATCGCCGCTCACGCAGCACCGGCTTCATGCCGTAAGAGCCTGCCCTCCAGGTGCCAGCCGACCGCGCAAGCGGTGTGTGGAGATGGTCGGTGTTTGCGTGAGCGTCGGGCCGACGCGTTCTCAATTCCAACAAGATTCGACCGTGAAGTTTTCCCGAATTCCCGAGCTTGACCTGCTCCGCTTCCTTGCCGCCATCGCTGTTGTGTTCTTTCACTATGCCTTTCGAGGCTACGCCGGCGACGACTTGACGACCATGCACTATCCGGCGCTCGAGCCGGTCGCGCAGTATGGATTTCTGGGCGTGCACCTGTTTTTTATGATCAGCGGCTTTGTGATCCTGATGACGGCGGGCGACGGAAGCATCAAGCGCTTCATCGCGTCACGCGCATCCCGCCTGCTACCTGCGTTCTGGGTCTGCTGCACGATCACCTTTTTCGTGACGCTCGCGATAGGCGGCGATCGATTCACCGCGACGTGGCCGCAATACCTGGTGAACCTGGTGACGCTCGGCGGTGGCTTCGGCGCCGATCCGATCGACGGCGCGTACTGGTCGCTAGGCGCGGAATTGCGGTTCTACCGCCTGGTCGGCATTCTGCTCATCATCGGCCAGATCCATCGGGCCGAGCGTTGGCTGTATGTGTGGCTGATTGGTACGGTGCTCGTCGAGCTGTTCCCGTTCATCAAGCTCAAGGGCTTCTTGGTGACGGACTATGCAGGCTTCTTCATCGCCGGCGCCGCGTGCTTTCTAATCCGTGCATACGGCTCGTCGCGATCGCGCATCGCGCTCGTCTGCGCCGCGTGGGCTCTGTCGCTTTATCACGAATTCCAGCTCCTGCCGCACTTCAGCGAGAACTTCGGGAAGCCTCTGAATCCGGCGGTCGTCGCGGCCGTGATGACCTCGTTCTTCGTTGTGATGCTTGTGCTGGCGTTGCGCCGCACGCCGATACTCACCAGCTCACGATGGGTTTGGTTCGGTGCGGTCAGCTATCCGCTGTATTTGATCCACCAGAACGTCGGCTACATGCTGTTCAATGACGTCGGTTCGGCTGTCGACCGGGTCGTGATGTTTTGGGGTGTTGTTGCTGCAGCGATAGGGGCTGCGCTGCTGGTGCACGTTCTGGTGGAGAAGCCCTCTGCGAGGCCGATGAAGCGAGGCATCTTGCGTATCCTCGGCGCAATGGAACGATGCATACCGGCGCGCTGGCGGCGACACGAAGAGGGGCGCGGCGGGGCCTTCGGCCGCATGTCCCGCCCATAGGAGCACGCTTCAGCCTAGGGGACTCGAACGGGATTGTCTGTACACCGGCAACGCTCGGCCGGCAACACGCCTGCCACGCGCTCGCGCGCATCGTGCCGGTATCGCACGGTCCGCGCCTGTGCCGGCCGCCGAGCGCCGAGTCGCCAGACCGCCCCCGAGATGCCACCCCGCCTCGCGATGCGACGAATTACGGGTGTTTTGCTCGACTGATCGTCCCTTCGAAACACAGCGAACGTCGCGACAATATCCGCGAGTTTCCTGCCGTCGGCGCCGACGCGCCGGCGTGTCCGCGCCTGCCTTTCATGCGACCCGGCGCCCTCCGGCCTGACGGCGGGGGGCGCCGGTTGTGGCACGCCGGAAGCGCCGTCCGGGCATCGTCCGGGGCAGTCGCCCGGGCGGCCGGTTCGTCATCCATGCCTATCGCAGACCCAGCGGACCCAGCGGAAGCCCCGCCTATGAACGAAAACCTCCTCGAACGCGGATATCCGTCCGGCGCGGACACGCCAGTCGAGGCACTGCTCGCGTCCGCGCTGGACCATTACGAAGCGGGCCGGCTCGACGCCGCCGAGCGTCTGTGCCGGCAGGTGCGGCAGCGCGAGCCCGAGCGGGCCGAGGCGCTGCACGTGCACGGGCTGGTCGCGTTTCGCCGAGGCGATTTCGACGGCGCGGTCGCGGCGATCGCGGACGCGATCCGGCGCGATCCGCAGGCACGCTATTACTACAACCTGGGCACCGTGATGGCCGCGCACAACCGGCCCGCGGCGGCGGCCGAGTGCTTCCGGCAGGCGCTCGCGCTGCAGCCGGACGATGCGGACGCGTACAACAACCTCGGCAACGCGTTGCGCACGCTGAAGGATTGCGAAGGCGCGGTGGAGGCGCTGGGCACGGCGATCCGGCTGCGGCCCGACCACGCGCAGGCCTACAACAATCTCGCGAACGCGATGCTCGATGCGGGCGAACTGGAGGCCGCGCTTGAAGGCTACCGCGCCGCGATCGCGTTGCGGCCGGATCTGCTCGAGCCGCACGACAACCTGCTGTTCGCGTTGAATTACAGCGCGGCCGCCGCGCCGCACGTTCATTTCGATGCCGCGCGGCATTACGGCGCGCAGGCCGCCGCGCGAGCGGTGCCGTACCGCTCGTGGCCGACGGCCGACGGCGCGAGACCGCTGCGGGTCGGCATCGTATCGGGCGACCTGAAGCATCACCCGGTCGGCTATTTCCTCGAAAGCGTGCTGCGCGCGACCGATCGCACGCGCGTGGTGTTCGTCGCGTATCCCACCCGCGATGTCGAGGACGACCTGACACAGCGGCTGCGCCCGCTGTTCGCGGGCTGGACGAGCCTCGCCGCGCTGAGCGACGAGGCCGCGGCCCGGCGGATTCGCGACGATGCGATCGACATCCTGATCGACGCGGCGGGCCACACGATCTTCAACCGGCTCGCGCTGTTCGCGTGGAAGCCGGCGCCGGTGCAGGTGTCGTGGATCGGCTATGTCGCGACCACCGGGCTCGACGCGATCGATTACGTGCTGGGCGATCGCCACGTGCTGCCGGCCGACGAGGAAGCGCATTTCGTCGAGCGGCCGTGGCGCCTGCCCGACAGCTACCTGTGCTACACGCCGCCGCGCGATGCGATCGTGCCGGGCCCGCTGCCGCAACTGGCCGGCGGCGCGGTGACGTTCGGCTATTTCGGCAAGCTCGGGAAGATGAGCGACGCGGTCGTGCGCGTCTGGTCGCGGGTGCTCGCGGCGGTGCCGCGGTCGCGGCTGCTGCTCAAGGCGAGCGAGCTGGCCGGCGCGTACGCGGTGCGCCGCACGCGCGAGCGGTTCGCGCAGCACGGCATCGATCCGGCGCGGCTGCTGCTCGAGCCGAATGCGCCGCGCGGCGAATACCTGGCGTCGTACCGTCGCGTCGACGTGATGCTGAGCCCGTTCCCGTATTCGGGCGGCACGACGACCGCCGATGCGTTGTGGATGGGTGTGCCCGTGCTCGGCATCCGGGGCGACCGGTTCGTCACGCACATCTGCGAAAGCCTGTTGCAGACGGTCGGTCTGGCCGATTGGGTCGCGCGCGACGAAGACGACTACGTCGCGAAGGCCGCGGCCTTCGCGACCGATCCGGCGCAACTGCGGCTGCTGCGGACCGGCCTGCGCATGCAGTTGATCGCGTCGCCGCTGTGCAATGCGCCGCGCTTCGCGCGGCATCTCGAGGACGCGTTCCACGGAATGTGGGCCCGTCGCGCGGACCGGGCCGGCGACATCGCCCGCCCGATCGACTGACTCATCGACCGGACCGCGCGCGAACGACGCAACGACGACATGCAACAGACCACGGACATTCTCGGCGCCGCACTGGCGCATCACCAGGCGGGCCGGCTGGGCGACGCGAAGGCGGGCTACGAGCAGCTGCTCGCGCGCGAGCCCGCGCATCCGGACGCGCTGCATTTCCTCGGGCTGCTGACCTGTCAGGCAGGGCAGCCCGAGGAAGGGATCGCGCTGATGCGCCGCTCGATCGACGCGTATCCGAGCGCGATCTATCACAACAACCTGGGCAACGCGCTGCGCGAGCGAGGCCGGCTCGACGATGCGATCGCTCAGTACCGCGAAGCGGTGCAGCGACAGCCGGACTACGCGGAAGCGCACAACAACCTGGGCGACGCGTTGCGCGAGGCGCGGCAGCCGGATGCGTCGATGCAGCACTGCGCGCAGGCGATCGCGCTGCGGCCGGACTATGCGCAGGCGTACAACAACCTGGGCAACGCGCTGAAGGATCTGGGGCAGGCGGATGCGGCGGTGCTCGCATACGGCAAGGCGATCGAGCATGACCCGCGCTACGCCGATGCGTACAACAATCTCGGCAACGTGCTGACGACGCAGCGCAAATTCGACGCGGCGGTGGACAGCTATCGCGCGGCCGTCGCGCTGGCCCCGGCCAGCCCGATCGCGCACCGCAATCTCGGCGCGGCGCTGCTTGCGCGCGGCGACCGCGACGAGGCGATCGCGACCTTGCGCCATCTCGTCGAACTGGCGCCCGCCGACGCGCAGGCGCGTGTCGATCTCGGTACCGCGTTGCGCAACGCAGGGCAGGCCGACGCGGCGATCGAGCATTTCGAGCGCGCCGCGGAACTGTCGCCGTTGCGCGCCGACGCGCACGCGGGCCTCGCGGAGGTGCTGTACCGCCGGCGGCAGACGGCGCGTGCGGCCGAGTGCATGACGCGTGCGCTCGAGTTGGCGCCCGATCACGGTCCCGCCTACCGCATGCTCGGCGACATGTATCACGATCTGGGCAAGTACGACGCGTCCGTCATGTGCTACCGGGCCGCGACCGAACTCGATGCGAACGACGTCGACGCGCATCATCGCTGCGCGATGGTGCTGCTGAAGCAGAACCGTGCCGACGACGCGCTGCATCACGCGCGCGCGGCGCTCGCATTGAACGACCGCGCGGCGCCCACGCACATGACGCTCGGCGACGTGCTCGGCATGCTCGGCGATGTGGATGGCGAACTCGCGCATTACCGCCGCGCGGTCGAGCTCGACGTGACGAATCCGGTCCTGCACGACCGGCTGATCTTCGCGCTCGCCACGCATCCGTCGATCGACCAGGAAGAGACGCGCCGGGCCGCGCGGCATTTCGGCGAACACGTCGAAGCCGATGCACGGCCGCTCGCGCATGCCGACACCGGCTCGCGCCCGTCGGGCGGACGACTGCGCATCGGCTGGGTGTCGGGCGACCTGGTGACGCATCCGGTCGGCATTTTCCTCGAAGGCGTGCTGGCGCATCTCGATCGACACCGGCTCGAATTGATCGCCTATCCGACGTCGGCGGCGGAAGACGACACGACCGCGCGCCTGAAACCGTATTTCGATGCGTGGCATCCGCTTCTCGACCTGTCGGACGAACAGGCGGCGCAGCGGATTCGTGCGGATGACATCGACGTCCTCGTCGACCTGTCGGGCCACACGGCGCTAAACCGGCTCGGCGTGTTCGCATGGAAGCCCGCGCCGGTGCAGGTCACGTGGATCGGCTTCTTCGCGTCGACGGGGCTGCGCGCGATCGACTACGTGCTGGGCGACCGGCACGTGCTGCCGGCCGACGAGGAAGCGCATTTCGTCGAGCGGCCGTGGCGGCTGCCCGACAGCTATCTGTGCTTCACGCCGCCGCATCCGGCGCTCGACGTCGGTCCGTTGCCGCAACGCGAGAACGGTGTGACGACGTTCGGCTATTTCGGCAAGCTCGGGAAGATGAACGATGCGGTCGTGCGCGTGTGGTCGCGGGTGCTTGCCGCGGTGCCGGGCGCGCGGCTGTTCCTGAAGGCGGGCGAGCTCGACGGCGCGCATGCGGTGCGCCGGACGGTCGAGCGGTTCGCCCGCCACGGGATCGACGCGAGCCGGCTGGTGATGGAAGGCCGCTCGCCGCGCGCCGATTACCTGACGGCCTATCGGCGCGTCGACATGATGCTGAGTCCGTTTCCGTACCCGGGCGGCACGACCACGGCCGAGTCGCTGTGGATGGGCGTGCCGGTGCTCGGGATGAAGGGCGAGCGGTTCGTCACGCACATCTGCGAGAGCGTGCTGCAGACGGTCGGCCTCGGCGACTGGATCGCACAGGACGAAGACGACTACGTCGCGAAGGCCGTGGCCGCCGCGGCCGATCCGCAGCGGCTCGGGGCGCTGCGGCAGGCATTGCGCGCGCGGCTGCTCGCGTCGCCGCTGTGCGACGCGCCGCGCTTCGCGAAACATCTCGAGGAGGCGTTTCACGGGATGTGGATGGACAGGACGAACGCCGGCGCCGACGAGCGGGCCGCAGCGGGCGACGAACGGAATTGAGCCGCCCGGCAGGGCGGCGCGCGAACGACGAAACGACGACATGCAACAGACCACGGACATTCTCGGCGCCGCACTGGCGCATCACCAGGCGGGCCGGCTGGGCGACGCGAAGGCGGGCTACGAGCAGCTGCTCGCGCACGAGCCCGCGCATCCGGACGCGCTGCATTTCCTCGGGCTGCTGACCTGTCAGGCAGGGCAGCCGGAGGAAGGGATCGCGCTGATGCGCCGCTCGATCGACGCGTATCCGAGCGCGATCTACCACAACAACCTCGGCAACGCGCTGCGCGAGCGAGGCCGGCTCGACGATGCGATCGCTCAGTACCGCGAAGCGGTGCAGCGACAGCCGGACTACGCGGAAGCGCACAACAACCTGGGCGATGCGCTGCGCGAGGCGCGGCAGCCGGATGCGTCGATGCAGCACTGCGCGCAGGCGATCGCGCTGCGGCCGGACTATGCGCAGGCATACAACAACCTGGGCAACGCGCTGAAGGATCTGGGGCAGGCGGATGCGGCGGTGCTCGCATACGGCAAGGCGATCGAGCACGACCCGCGCTACGCGGACGCGTACAACAATCTCGGCAACGTGCTGACGACGCAGCGCAAGTTCGACGCGGCGGTGGACAGCTACCGCGCGGCCGTCGCGCTGAACCCGGGCCGGGCGATCGTGCACGGCAATCTCGGCACCGCGCTGCTCGCACGCGGCGACCTCGACGAATCCATCGCGACGCTGCGTCGGGCGGTCGAACTCGATCCGCTGGACCCGCAGGTCCACAACTGTCTCGGCAGCGCGCTGCGTGAAGCGGGCCGGAACGACGAAGCGATCGAGCATTTCGAACGGGTTGTCGAACTGTCCGGCGGCGACGTCGACGCACACCTCAACCTGAGCCGGGCGCTGAAGAGCCAGAACCGGATCGAGGAGTCCGTCGAGGCCGGCAAGCGGGCCATCGAGCTGGATCCGCGCCGCGCGGAAGGCTATGTGAACCTGGCCCACGCGTATTACTGGCTGGACCGCGTCGACGACGCGATCGTGCAGTACCGCCATGCGCTCGAATTCGATCCGGATTCGGCGGACATTCACCAGAACCTGTCGATCGCGCTGTGCCAGGCGCGGCGCGTCCATGAGGCGCTGGAAAGCGCGCAGGCCGCCGTCGCACTCGAACCCGGCACCGCGCGCCGGCATGCGCATCTCGCGGACGTGCTGCGCAAGACCGGCGACGTCGACGCGGCGATCCGGTGCTATCGCCGTGCGCTGGAGTGCGATCCCGACAATCCGGGCACCTACACGTCGCTGCTGTTTTGCCTCGCGGGCCAGACCAGCTTCGACCCCGAAGCGTATCTGGCGGATGCGCGCGTGTTCGGCGCGCGCATGTCGATGCACGCGCAGCCGTGGCGGCACCGGCCGGCGCCGCTGAACGGGCGCAGGTTGCGTGTCGGCTTCGTGTCGGGCGATTTCCGGCGGCACCCGGTCGGCATCTTTCTCGAAAGCGTGGTCGCGCATCTCGATCGGTCGCGGCTCGAACTGGTCGCGTTCACGACGTTCGACACCGAGGACGACTACACCGCGCGGCTGAAGCCGCATTTCGACGGCTGGCATCGCATCACGGATCTCGGGACGGAGCAGACGGCCCGACGCATCCACGACGAGCGGATCGACGTGCTCGTCGATCTGGCCGGGCATACGGCGCACAACCGGCTGCCTGCCTTTGCGTGGAAGCCGGCGCCGATCCAGGTGAGCTGGCTCGGCTTTTTCGCGTCGACCGGCATCGCGGAGATGGACTATTTCCTCGGCGATGCGCACGTGCTGCCGGCCGCCGAGGAAGCGCACTTCGTCGAGCGGCCGTGGCGGCTGCCGGACAGCTACCTGTGCTTCACGCCGCCGCCGTACGACGTGCAGGTCGGCCCGCTGCCGATGCTGCGCAACGGGCACATCACGTTCGGTTGCTTCGGCAAGCTCGTGAAGGTGACCGACGACGTGGTGCGCGTCTGGTCGCGCCTGCTGCACACCGTGCCGGGCGCGAAGCTGCTGCTCAAGGCGTATGAACTCGCGGTCGAGGACATCTGCGATGCGACGCGCGCGCGCTTCGCGGCGCACGGCATCGACGCCGACCGCCTGATCCTCGAGCAGGGCTCGTCGCGCGACGCGTACTTCGCTGCGTACAACCGCGCGGACGTGATGCTGAGCCCGTTTCCGTACCCGGGCGGCACGACGACGGCCGAGTCGCTGTGGATGGGCGTGCCGGTGCTCGGGATGAAGGGAGAGCGGTTCGTCACGCATATCTGCGAGAGCCTGCTGCATGCGGCCGGTCTCGGCGACTGGATCGCGAGCGACGAAGCGGACTACATCGCGAAGGCCGTCGCGTTCTCCCGCGATCGCGGCGAGCTCGCGGCGATGCGTGCCGGGTTGCGTCAGCAGATGCAGCGTTCGCCGCTCGGCGACGCGAAGCGGTTCGCCCGCCACCTCGAGGACGCGTTCCACGGCATGTGGGGCGCGTGGCTCGCCGGCGCCCCGGACGACGCGCCGGCGCGGTAACGGCCGCGGCCGGTCAGGCGCTGCGCCGCATGCGGACATTCCCAAAAAAAGAAGCCGCATCGCTGCGGCTCTTCGAGGAGTGCGCCCTCGCGGGCGTCGTTGTTGTTCTCGTTCGTTACACGTCGGTGCGGTTCAGCCGAGCATCCCGGTCGATTGATAACGCGATGCCGCGTCGATGCGCTGCAGCGCCAGCCGATGATTCGTCATCAGCCGTTCGCGGCCGGCCTTCGCCTGTTCGGTGATGATCGCGTCGAGCCGCTGGATCTCGCGGACGATCGCGAGCGCATCCGGCGTCTGGTCCGCGTCGAGCGACATCAGCAGCGTCGCGCGTTCGTCCACGAGCGCGGCGGCGCGCTCCCATGCGTCGTGCGAGACGGCGTCCGCGAGCGCGTGCGTGAGCGCCAGCGCGCGTGTCAGCGAAGTGTGTTCCATGGCGAGTAGTCCTCGTGGGCGGCGGCCGGGTGCCGGTCCGTCACTTGTTGGTGGCGAGCGTGCCGGCGCTGCTCGCACCGCCGAACAGCTGCGTCAGGTACTGCTGGTTGTTCTGCATCTTCGTCATCAGCGTGTTGAGCGCGGTGAACTGCGCGTTGTACTGCGCCGTGAGCGAGTCCTGGTAGTTCTTCAACTGCGTCGCCTGATCCTGCAGATTCGACAGGTCCTTGTTCAGCGAGGCCGTGCGCTGGTCGATCAGGCCGCCCGTCTGCGAGTACGAATTCGCGAAGTTGTTCAGCGCGACCCCGACGCCGTTCGTCGAGTTGAAGATCGCCGAGACGGCCGAGCCGTTGGTCGTGAGTGCGGTCTGCAGCTTCGTGCTGTCGACCGTCAGCGTGCCGTCGGTGTTCAGGTTGATGCCGATCGACGACAGGCTGTAGGTCTTGCCGCCCGACGTGACGCCGCCGCTGAGCGCGGTCGCGAGGCCGTTCGTGATCGAGTTCAGCATCGCGTCGCCGAGCAGCGGGCCGGCCGTCGAGCCCGACGACGTGGTCGTGTACGACGACAGGCTCGATGCCGTCGTGACGAAGGTCGAGTACGCCTTCGCGAAATTGTTGATCGCCGTCGTGATGCCGGTCGTGTCCTGCGCGATCGTGAGCGTCTGCGTCGTGTTGACCGCGGCGGCCGTCAGGTTGAGCGTGACGCCGGTCAGCGCGTTGGAGATCTGGTTCGTCGCGCTCGTCACGGTGCTGCCGGCGATCGTGATGTTGGCGTCCGCGGCGGGCGTCACCGTGTTGTAGGTCGACTGCGTCGAGTCGAGCTTGCTGTTCAGGCCGGCGCCCGCGGTGATCGACACCGTGTTCGCCGCCCCCGTGTTGTTCGACGAGAGCACCAGGTGCTGGCCGTCGGACGCGTTGATCACCGTGGCCGTCACGCCCGGGTTGTTCGAGGCCTTGTTGATGTTCGCGGCGATCGTCGCGAGCGTATCGGTCGACGAGACCGACAGCTGCATCGAGCCGGTGCCGACGCCGACGGTCAGCGTGCCGCTGCCGATCGTGTCGGACGATGTGAGCGCCGGCGAAGAAATCGAGTTGGCGGTCGCGACCGCGTTGACTTTCACCGCGTACGTGCCGGCCGCCGCGCCGCTCGCGGTGGTGGCGGTGAGGCCGGAGCCGCTGGCCGTCGCGGTCAGTGCCGACAGCGCCGTGCCGTCGGTGAGGCCCTTCAGCGCCGTTTGCAGCGCCGCGAGCTGCGACTTGATCTGCCCGATCGCGGACAGTTCGGTGTTGTCGGACGTTTGCTTGTTCGCGAGTGCGGTCGTTTGCGCGGCGGTCTTCGCGGTGACGAGCGCGGAGACGAGCGAATTGACGTCAAGCGACGACTTCGTCGAGCCGCTTATGAGGGACTGCGCAGCCTGCTGGAGCGCGGTGTTCAGGTCGCTGGAGGACGTGGTGGTGGTGGTCGTCGAGGTCATTCGGGTGCTCCGGTCCGCATCGCCGGACAGGTTCGGGCGAATCGCGCGTCGGTGTCGAACAAGCGCGCAACGGGAGGTGAGCCTCCCGGGTGCGCGATGAAAAGGCGCGGGCGCCGGACCCAGGTCGCGGCGCCCGTGCCGGCGGACGGCGCGTCGCGAGACGCGCGCCGCCGGTCGTGGGGTATTAACCCAGGAGCTTCAGGACTTGCTGCGGCAGCGAGTTCGCTTGTGCCAGCACCGAGATACCTGCTTGCTGCAGCACTTGCGCCTTGCTCAGGTTCGCCGTTTCCGTCGCGAAGTCCGCGTCGGTGATCTGCGAACGGGCTGCCGACATGTTGGTCGATTGCGTTTGCGTGTTCGTGATGGCCGACTGGAACGTGTTCTGCGTTGCGCCGAGCGTTGCCTGGAACGTGTTGACCTTCGTCAGCACTGCGTCGATCGAGCCCATCGCGGCTTGCGAATCCGTGACGCTCGAAACCGTCAGCGCGGAGAGGCCGAGGTTTGCCGAGTCCCAGCTCTGCGAGCCGAAGTTCGCTGCGATCGTCTGGCCGTTGATTGCGCCGATCTGGAAGCTGACCGTGCCCAGGCCTTGCAGGACGGATTGACCGTTGAACGTCGTTTGCGTTGCGACGCGCGAGATTTCCGTCAGACGGGTCGAGACTTCCGACTGCAGGTTTGCACGTGCGTTGGAGTCGAGCGAGCCGTCGCCTGCTTCAACTGCCAGCTGGCGGATACGTTGCAGGTTGTCGACGATCGACTGAAGCGCGCCGGCGGTCGTCTGGACCATCGAGATGCCGTTGTTCGCGTTCGACACGCCTTGGTTCAGCGCGTTGATCGCGGCCGTCTGGGTCGTCGCGATTGCGAGGCCCGCTGCGTCGTCTGCTGCGCTGTTCACGCGCTTGCCCGACGACAGGCGGTTGATCGCTTGCGACAGCGCGTTTTGCGAGCCCGACAGGTTCGTCTGCGTCGACAGCGAAAGGATGTTGGTGTTGATGTTCAGCATTTGCTTCCTCGTTTTGGAAAATGCCTGAGTACAGACAGGATCAGGTTCGTTTTCGGCGTTGCGCTTTATCGCGAGTGGCGCTGCCCGCCTTTCCTGGTTGACGGCGGCACCCGGCGAAAACTTTAGAGGGATGTGTGAGGAAAATCGGGACGGAAGCATGCCGCTGCCGCGAAGTCCGCGCCTGGTATGGCTGGCAGCGATTTCGGCGGGGTTGCGCGACGGTCTCGTTGGACGGTTTATGCGGCCGCGCCGCGCGGGGCGGCGAACCGGGATCGACAAAAGGATAGTTTTGTCTGTGATTTCCTGATATGATGGCGGGCTGAATTGAGATTTTCTGTCAAGCCTGTGCCGTCCCGGCACTCTTGCTGGCAGTCAAACGCGGCGCTGCACGCGGCTTGTGAAGCGTACTCGCGGTGCTTTGTGCCTCTCTTTTCCGGCCTCCGAGGCCGTATTTCCGCTCGTTTCGCCTGTTGTGGGGACGCCCGGATGGCCGGTGCGTGGCGCTTGGCCGCTACGTTTTTGACCGTTTAAGCAATTTAGGAACGACATGACGACGATTCTTCTGAAAGAAAACGAGCCGTTCGAAGTGGCGATTCGCCGCTTTCGCCGTGCTATCGAAAAAAATGGCCTGATCGCTGAACTGCGCGAACGCCAGTCCTACGAAAAGCCGACCGCAGTCCGCAAGCGCAAGAAGGCAGCAGCCGTCAAGCGCCTGCACAAGCGCCTGCGCAGCCAGATGCTGCCGAAGAAGCTCCACTAAGAGCATCTACGGTTCGCCGCGAAACGGCGGAGCGTGCTTCGAAAGAAGCCGCTCCGCCGTTTCGCTTTTCGGGCCGGAAAAAACGGCTTCGATCTCGGGAATCAAGCCTTGGCGGGGCGCCGCCTGATGGCGACGCGGCGGGTTCGACGGATTGCCGGGCGGTTTCGGGTTGCCGCGGGGTTCGTTCCGAAGTCGTCATCGCGACGCTCGGCGTCGGCGTGACGCGATCGGCATCTGTTTGAAGAAACGCAGCGCGTGCGTGCGAGCCGCGCACGACGCGATGACGTATCGATGCACCGACCCAGCCCGCCGGGCGGGGCTGCGTCGCCGTCAGCCTGCCTTGCGGCGCCGCGCCGGCTGCTGCTTGCCGCCGAGCGCCGCGCATTTGGCGTGACACGGGCAGCCGGTCTCGTGGTCGTTGACCATCCCGGTTGCCTGCATCAGCGCGTAGCAGATCGTCGAGCCGACGAACTTGCAGCCGTATTCCTTCAGCGCCTTGCTGAGCGCATCGGACTCGGCGGTCGATGCGGGCGCGTCGCGATACGACTGCCACGCGTTCTGCACCGGCGTATGGTCGACGAACGACCACAGGAATTGCGCGAGCGACCCGTGGTCGTCGCGAATGCGCTGCACGGCCCGCGCATTGGTCACCGCGGATTCCACCTTCGCGCGATTGCGCACGATGCCCGGATTTTCGAGCAGCTTCTCGATGCGCTTCGGCGTGAAGCGCGCGACCGCGTCGACATCGAACTCGGCGAACGCCTCGCGATAGCCGGCGCGCTTGTTCAGGATCGTCGACCACGACAGCCCCGCCTGCGCGCCTTCCAGAATCAGCATTTCGAACAGATGGCGATCGTCATGCGACGGCACGCCCCACTCGGTATCGTGATAGTGAGCATCCGCTTCCGTCCTTACCCAGTTGCACCGCTGCGACATCGTCAGCCTCGTTCCAGAGTCGATTCGATCGTGCCAGCATAGCGGAAGGCCCATTCGCGGCATAGCTGGCCGAACGGCAGATGGGCGCGCGGCGCCGATCCGGTTAAGCTTGGCGCCTGTTCGAATCAGCAGGATCAACGCATGACGGCACTACTTTTTGCGATCGGCATCGACGGCGGCGGCACCGGCACCCGTGCGGTACTGGCCGACCGGCACGGGCGCGAGCTCGCGCAGGGGCGCGGCGGCCCGTCGGGGCTCGGCCTCGGCATCGAGCGCGCGTGGGCATCGATCGGCGCGGCCTGCGCCGACGCCTTCACGCGGGCCGGGCTCGCGTTCGACTGGTCGCAATGCGCGCTCGGTTGCGGGCTCGCGGGCGTCAACAACGCCGCGTGGCTCGCCGCGTTCCGTGCGCAGGCGCCGCTCGACGCGCTCGCGATCGAGAGCGACGCGTATACGACCGTCGTCGGCGCGCACGGCGGCGCGCCGGGGCTCATCGTCGCACTCGGCACGGGCAGCATCGCGGCGGCGCTCGACGCGGCGGGCGACTGCCGCATCGCGGGCGGCTTCGGTTTTCCGTCCGGCGACGAGGCGAGCGGCGCGTGGCTCGGCATGCGCGCGCTTGCATACGCGCAGCAGGCGCTCGACGGCCGCGTGCCGCGCGACGCGTTCGCCGGCGCGCTGCTCGCGGAAACGGGTGTGCACGATCGCGACGCGCTCGTCCAGTGGTCGTGCGATGCGAACCAGACGATCTACGCGCGCCTCGCGCCGATCGTGTTCGCGCACCGCGACCATCCTTGCGCGGCGGCACTGATCGCGCAGGCCGGCGAAGAGATCGGCAAGATGATCGACGCGCTCGATCCGCGGCAGGCGCTGCCGGTCGCGCTGTGCGGCGGGCTGGCCGACGCGCTGGCGCCGGCCGTGCCGGCGCGCCACGCGGCCCGGCTGCGCGCGCCGCTCGACGATTCCGCGCACGGCGCGTTGCGGCTTGCGTTGCAGGCATTGAGGGCAGCCGAAGCGGGGTGAGCGGTTCAAATGGGCGGCGTGAGGTGAGTGGTGAGTGGGCCGGGCAGGCCGAACGGCCCGAAACCGGCTCGTTCCCCAACCGCCCGGCGGCCCCGCGGGCACGACGTTAAAATGGCGGTTCCGCAGCGTCCTGCGCGCCATTCACCCGTCCCCATGTACAAAGTCATCGCCACCGATCTCGACGGCACCCTGCTGAACAGCGACCACCAGCTCGATCCGTACACGATCGAGACCGTCCGCCGGCTCGACCACGACGGCCTGCAATTCGTGATCGCGACGGGGCGCCACTATGCGGACGTCGCCGGCATCCGCGACGTGCTGGGCATCCGGCCGTACCTGATCACGTCGAACGGCGCGCGCGTGCATGCGCCGGACGACACGGCGATCCACGCGCAGGACATCGATCCCGCGATCGTTCGCGGCCTCGTGCAGCCGGGCGTGACCGGCGCGCACGGGCGCGTGATCGTCAACCTGTTCACCGACCGCGGCTGGCTGATCGACCGCGACGCGCCGCACCTGCTCGAATTCCACCAGGATTCGGGATTCCGCTACGACGTGATCGACATGTCCGCGCACGACGGCGCCGATATCGCGAAGGTGCTGTACATCGGCGAGCCGGCCGATCTGGCGGTGGTCGCCGAGCAGATGCGCGTGCGGTTCGGCGATGCGCTGTACGTCACGTATTCGCTGCCCGACTGTCTCGAAGTGATGACCGCCAACGTGTCGAAGGGTCGCGCGCTGCGTGCGGTGCTCGCGCGGCTCGGCGTCGACGCCGGCCACTGCATCGCGTTCGGCGACAACATGAACGACATCGACCTGCTCGAAACCGCCGGTCACGCGTTCATGATGAACAACGCGAACCCCGACCTGGTCGCGCATCTGCCGCACATCCCGCGGATCGGCAACAACTTCGACGCGGGCGTCGCCCGCCACCTGCGCACGCTGTTCGCGCTCGAGGACACCCTCGACGGCGTCGCCGCTTCCTGAGCGGCCATGAAAAACGGGCGCCAGCGGCGCCCGTCCAAATTACCTGCCTCTATGTTGTTCGACAGCGTGAGGCTCGCTGCTCTGCTCGCGTGACCCCGTAGCGTTTTATTCGTTGGTGCGAGCGGATGCGGGCAGGAGGCCGACGGCATCGTCGCGCCCCGCGATGAGCGGATAGACAATCCCCGCGATTGCCGCACCGATGATCGGCGCGACCCAGAACAGCCACAGCTGGCCGATCGCCTCGCCGCCCACGAACAGCGCCGGGCCGGTCGAGCGGGCCGGGTTCACCGACGTGTTGGTGACGGGGATGGAGATCAGGTGAATCAACGTCAGGCACAGGCCGATCGCGATCGGCGCGAAGCCGGCCGGCGCGCGCTTGTCGGTGGCGCCGAGAATCACGAACAGGAAGAAGGCCGTCATCACGACTTCGCAGATGAACGCCGCGCCGAGCGAGTAATGGCCGGGCGAGCGCTCGCCGAAGCCGTTCGTCGCAAAGCCGCTGCCGACGACGTCGAAGCCCGGCTTGCCGGTCGCGATCAGGTACAGCACGAACGCACCCAGCGTGGCGCCGACCACCTGCGCAACGATGTACGGCGCGAGATCGCGCGCCGGGAAGCGTCCGGCGACCGTCAGGCCGACGCTCACCGCCGGATTCAGGTGGCAGCCCGAAATATGGCCGATCGCGAATGCCATCGTCAGCACGGTCAGGCCGAAGGCGAGTGCGACGCCGGCAAAGCCGATGCCGAGGCCCGGAAAGGCGGCGGCCAGCACGGCGCTTCCGCACCCGCCGAGCACCAGCCAGAACGTGCCGAATACCTCTGCAGCCAGACGCTGAGAAAGATTCATGTAAGGACCTCGTTCAAGTGGGTTGAAGACAAACGGGCGACCGGAGTTTTATTCCGACGCCCGGAATTGGTCTGGATTATAGGAAATGAATCGGCTTCGCGAGGGTCAACGATTGTTAAATTTGAATGGCGGGCGAATGGCTTTTATTAGAATAAGTCCGCATTCTCGATATCGACGAATCGGTTAAAGATGACGGCATTAAATTCGAAGAGCAGGGCGGCAGTACGATGACGTAACGGATGTTGGCGTTCCGGCCGGACTCGCTGGAGCCGCATCATGGAAAAGGGGAGTCGAAAAATGTCTCAATACGCGAAACTCAAGGCGCAGATCGCCGAGTTGCAGGCCCAGGCGGACGACGTGCGTCGCCAGGAAGTGGCGACGGTGATCGCCGACGTCCAGCGGATGATTGCCGAATATGGCCTGACGGCCGAGGACCTGGGCTTCGCGGAGCGCGCGCGGCGCGGCCGTCCGCCGAAAAAGGCGCCGCTGCCCCCGAAATACCGCGACCCGAAGTCGGGCGCAACCTGGAGCGGGCGCGGCAAGCCGCCGAATTGGATCGTCGGGAAAAACCGCGATCGTTTCCTGATCGAATGACCGCGCAAAAAGAAAGAGCCGCATCGACGATGCGGCTCTTTGGCGTTTTCGGGATTTTCACGCCGATTTCGGCGCGAATTTCACCGGATATTTCCTGACGAATTTCGGCGTCAGGCGCCCGCGACCTGACGCAAGACCGGCCGTTTTTCCGCCGTGCAAAGCGATTCGTAAGTTTCGACATAACGCCGCGCCATCGCTTTCGAGCTGAAGCGCGTATCGAAACGTGCGCGGATCGCGTCGCGCGACAGGCTGTCGATCCGGTGCAGAGCGCCGACGGCGCCCTGCACGTCCTCGACGATGAAGCCGGTCACGCCGTCCTCGATCACTTCCGGCACCGAGCCGCGGTTGAACGCGACGACCGGCGTGCCGCAGGCCATCGCCTCGATCATCACCAGGCCGAACGGCTCCGGCCAGTCGATCGGGAACAGCAGCGCCTTCGCGCCGGACAGGAACGCCGGCTTCTGCGCCTCGTTGATCTCGCCGATGAATTCGACGTGCGCCTCGCCGAGCAGCGGCTCGATCACTTCCTTGAAGTAATCGGCGTCGGCCTTGTCGACCTTCGCGGCGATCTTCAGCGGCAGCCCGCTTTGCGCGGCGATCCGGATCGCGGTGTCGACCCGCTTTTCGGGGCAGATCCGGCCGAGGAACGCGAGGTATTCGGGCTTCACGTGCGGTTGCGGCGTGAGCAGCGTGTCGGGCAGCCCGTGATACACGGTGCCGGCCCACGCGGCCTGCGGCAGCGGCTTGCGCTGGTTGTTCGAGATCGACACGACCGGCGCGTCCGGGAAGGCGTCGAACACCGGCTGCAGCTCCGGCAGGTCGAGGCGGCCGTGCAGCGTCGTCACGTAAGGCGTATCGAGACGCGACATCAGCGAGAACGGCATGTAGTCGAGGTGGAAGTGCAGCACGTCGAATTCGTGCGCGACACGGGCGACCTGTTCGATCAGGCGCATATGGGGCGCCATCGAGTCGCGGATCGACGGGTCGAGCCGCAGTGCGCGCGGCCATGCCGCCTCGAGACGGGCGGACGTGACGGAGTCGCCGCTCGCGAACAGCGTCACGTCGTGACCAAGCTCGACGAGCGCCTCGGTGAGGTAGGACACGACACGCTCGGTGCCGCCATAGAGTTTCGGCGGGACAGCTTCGTAAAGCGGCGCGATCTGGGCAATACGCATGGGCGTTCTCCGGTGTCGACCAGCGCGGGGCGCTCGAATGCGCATGCTGGTCCGATGCAGGGTTGCGGAACTCGCCGACGCACGCGCTCTGCGGTACGTGGCCCGGTCCGGGGCGCGGTGCGCGGGAGGCCGGGCGGCAAGCTGCGGGGCGGGCCGGCACGGCTCCCGCCGCCGCCCATTGGAGTCCATTATCGATATCGCCTTCAGGGGTTCGAGTGTTTTTTCAAACACTTAAGGCTTGTTACACCATGAAATACGCGAAAACCCCGATAAAAAGGGTGCGGAAACATAAAGCGATATGGCAACGAGAATTGTTGCGCTATCGTGAAAAACCACTATAATTTTTACCGATTCACTTTCCGGCAGCCTTGTCGGAAGGCCTCCAGCCGGATTTGTCCCATGCGGTACCGCATCGTCGACGAATTCGCGCGTCACTCGCCCCGCCGTTTGTTCCCTTTCAATTCGCTTTGTCGGAAAAATTCCTACACGGTTTACAGACAAATCCTGCGCGGCATACGCCACTTCGCTGATACCGACATAAATCCCGTTTAGCCAAAATTCGCCCTGTAAGACTATAAACGTGCCGACGGTGCGCCCAGCGCGGCCTGATCGAGCAAACGTTTTCATAACATGAAAGGCCAAAGCAAAGCTCTTAACGGGGGAATCATGAGCGCCACCAGCGAAATGCTCAGTGAGATCAAAGAGGTCAACCTGTCGTACCTCCTCCTCGCGCAGCGCCTGCTGCGGGAAGACAAAGCGATGGGCATGTTCCGCATGGGCGTGTCCCAGGAACTGGCCGACGTGCTCGCGAACCTCACGCTCGCCCAGACCGTGAAGCTCGCCGCATCGAACCAGATGTTGTGCCGCTTCCGCTTCGACGATCACGCGTTGCTGTCGTCGCTCGCCGACAAGGGGCGCAGCGACGTCGTCACGCACGCGCATTCGGCCATCCTGATGGCCGGCCAGCCGGTCGAAAGCGTCCGCTGATCCTTCCCGCCTTGCGTTCGTCCCGGCGCGCCGCGCCGGCCGGCGGCGCTTTGGCCACTCATCCGAACAACGTCAAGCGGACGGTTATTCACCATGGCAAGCAAAAGCGTCGTGATCGAGGTGAAGGAAATCACCCTCGCCATCGAACTGATCGAACTGGGCGCCCGGCTGCAGCTGCTGGAGGCGGAAACGAGCCTGTCGCGCGATCGCCTGATCAAGCTGTACAAGGAGCTGAAGGGCGCGTCGCCGCCGAAGGGGATGCTGCCGTTCTCGACCGACTGGTTCATGACGTGGCAGCCGAACATCCACTCGTCGCTGTTCTACAACATCTACCGGTTCATGCAGGATCACGGCCGCTGCGAGCCGATCCAGTCGATCGTGAAGGCGTACCGGCTCTATCTGGAGCACGTGAACCTGTCCGGCGACGAGGCCGCGCTGAGCCTCACGCGCGCGTGGACGCTGGTGCGCTTCTTCGACTCGGGGATGCTGCAGATGACCCCGTGCACGCGTTGCGGCGGCCACTTCGTCGCGCATGCGCATGATCCGCATCAAGGTTTCGTGTGCGGCCTCTGCCAGCCGCCGTCGCGCGCGGGCAAGACCCGCAAGGCAGCCGCCGCGCGCGCCGAGCTGTCCGCTGCCGCGGCCTGAGCGCCTTCGGGCGGGGCGCGAGCGGACGCCGGACGGCCGCCGCGCGCCGCGCGAACCGGCCGGCGCTTGCTGGTAAACACCGCCGCGCCGCCGCGGCGCGGCCGCGAAAGTTTTCCTGCCGACTGCCGTAAACCTGATTAACGGCGGTCTCCCCGCCGGTCATTCGTGAGGGACAGGCAGTGCTGATTATCGTGGGAACACTCGTGACGCTGTTGTCCGTCTTCGGCGGTTACGCGCTGGCAGGCGGGCATCTGGGCGCATTGATCCAGCCGGTCGAGATCCTGATGATCGCGGGCGCGGGCGTCGGCGCGTTCATCCTCGGCAACGGCATGAAGACCATCAAGGGGACGCTGCGTGTGCTGCCGACGCTCTTCAAGGGCTCGAAGTACACCAAGGACGTCTATATGGAGCTGATGGCGCTCCTGTACGTGCTGCTCGCCAAAGCGCGCAAGGAAGGCACGCTGACGCTCGAGGCCGACATCGACGATCCGGACAAGAGCCCGATCTTCACGCAATACCCGAAGATCCTCGCCGATCGCCACATCGTCGAATTCCTGACCGATTACCTGCGCCTGATGGTCGGCGGCAACATGAACGCGTTCGAGATCGAGAGCCTGATGGACGAGGAGATCGAGACGCACCACGCCGAAGGCGAGGGCCCGGCCCACGCGCTGATGCGCGTCGGCGACGCGATGCCGGCGTTCGGGATCGTCGCGGCCGTGATGGGCGTCGTCCACACGATGGCATCCGCCGACAAGCCGCCCGCGGTGCTCGGCGCGATGATCGCGCAGGCGCTGGTCGGCACGTTCCTCGGGATCCTGCTGTCGTACGGGCTGATCGGGCCGCTCGCGAGCCTCGCGGAGCAGCGCGTGGCCGAGTCGACCAAGATGTTCCAGTGCATCAAGGTGACGATCCTCGCGAGCCTGAACGGCTATGCGCCGGCGATCGCGGTCGAATTCGGCCGCAAGGTGCTGTTCTCGACCGAGCGGCCGTCGTTCACCGAGCTCGAAGAGCACGTGCGCCGCGTGAAGGCGAAGTGACGCGGAGCGTTCGATGAGCAAGAACAAGGATCGCGCGATCGTCGTGAAACGGGTGGCCCCGCAGAAGAAGGGCCACCACGGCGGCGCATGGAAGCTCGCCTATGCGGACTTCATGACCGCGATGATGGCGTTCTTCCTGCTGATGTGGCTGCTGAGCTCGGTCACGCCGGTGCAGCTGAAGGGAATCGCCGAGTACTTCAACACGCCGCTGAAGGCCGCGCTGTTCGGCAGCGGCGATCGCAGCTCGCAGGACTCGAGCATCATCAACGGCGGCGGTCGCGACCTGTCGAGCCTCGACGCCGGCTCGCTGCGCCGCACCGACGGCACGACGTCGCTCGCCGACCGCGTCGCGAAGGCCGGCGACGACAAGACGCGCTCGCAGGCGCAGGGCGCGCAGGACCGGCTCGAGCAGACGCGCCTGCACGACCTGCAGATCAAGCTGATGGCGGCGATCGAGGCGAACCCGACGCTGCGCCAGTTCAAGCAGCAGATCCGCATCGATTCGACGCTGATGGGGCTGCGCATCGAGATCGTCGATACGCAGAAGCGGCCGATGTTCGCGATGTCGAGCGACCACGTCGAGCCGTACATGCGCGACATCCTGCGCGAGATCGGCAAGACGCTGAACGACGTGCCGAACCGGATCATCGTCCAGGGCCACACCGACGCGGTGCCGTACGCGGGCGGCGAGGGCGGCTACAGCAACTGGGAGCTGTCGGCCGACCGCGCGAACGCGTCGCGCCGCGAGCTGATCGCGGGCGGCATGGACGAGGCGAAGGTGCTGCGCGTGCTCGGCCTCGCGTCGACGCAGAACCTGAACAAGGCCGATCCGCTCGATCCGGAAAACCGCCGGATCAGCGTGATCGTGCTGAACCGCAAATCCGAAGACGCGCTGATGCGCGACGACGCGACGACCACGACGCTGTCGGCCGACGCGGCGGGCTCGAAGCTGCTGGCCCAGCAGCTCGACGGCCCGGCGCCGGCCGCGCGACCGGCGCTCGCGAGCGCCGTCGCCGTGGCGCCGAAACCCTGACGTTTCCCAGATTTCGAGACAGACATGATCCGAACCATTCTCGCCATCGACGACTCGGCGACCATGCGCGCGCTGCTGCAGGCGACGCTGGCGCAGGCCGGCTACGACGTGACGGTGGCGCCGGACGGCGAAGCCGGCTTCGACATGGCGGCCACCGTGCCGTACGACCTGGTGCTGACCGACCAGAACATGCCGCGCAAGAACGGGCTCGAGGTGATCGCCTCGCTGCGCAAGCTGACGGCATACGCGGATACGCCGATCCTCGTGCTGACCACCGAAGGCAGCGATGCCTTCAAGGACGCCGCGCGCGACGCGGGCGCGACCGGCTGGATCGAAAAGCCGATCGACCCGGCCGTGCTGATCGACCTGGTCGCGACGCTCTCCGAGCAGACCGCCTCCTGACATGTACGCGACGAATTCAACCGGTGACCGGGCATGACTCTCGACATCACGCAGTTCTACCAGACCTTTTTCGACGAAGCGGACGAGTTGCTCGCGCAGATGGAGCAGCTGCTGCTGAACCTCGATGTCGGCTCGCCCGACCCCGAGGATCTGGCCGCGATCTTCCGCGCCGCGCATTCGATCAAGGGCGGCGCGGCGACCTTCGGCTTTTCCGCGCTGACCGAGACGACCCACATCCTCGAGTCGCTGCTCGACCGCGCGCGCAACCATGAGCTGACGCTGACCAAGGAAATGGTCGACGCGTTCCTCGAGACCAAGGACGTGCTGTCCGACCAGCTGGTCGACTATCGCGCCAGCGCGGAACCGGACGCGGCGGCTGCCGCGACGATCTGCGCGAAGCTCGAACGCCTGAAGGCCGAGAGCGGCGCGGGTGCGCCCGCGGCCGCGGACGTCGTGCCTGCGGTGCCGGCCGAGGCGGCCGCACCGGCGCCGGCGCCCGTCGCCGACGACCGCGCGCCCGATCACGTGGTCGAACAGGCCGTCGCGGCCGCGCATCCGGCGGACGACGCCGGCGCGGGCGGCCCGCACCTGAAGATCACGCTCGTCGGCGTCGACGCGAAGGACCAGGCGCTGCTCACCGAGGAACTCGGCAATCTCGGCCGGATCGTCGGCCGCGAGGAAGCGGGCGCGGACCTGACGCTGTGGCTCGAATCGGACGTGCCGTCCGACGACATCGTCGCCGTGTGCTGCTTCGTGATCGACGACAGCCAGATCCGCATCGCACGCGGCACCGCGCCGGCCGCACCGGCGGCGCCTGCCGCCGCGCCGGCCCCGCTCGAACCGGCCGCCGCGCCGGAGCCGGCCGCGCGCGTCGAGGTATTCGCGCAAGCCGCCGGTGCCGCGCCGGCCGCCGCCGCGTCGCAAGCGCCGGCGCAGCCGGGCGCCGCCGCGCAACTGGCGCCGCAAGCGGCCCCGCAACCGCACGCCGAAGCCGCCGCGCCGGCCGCTCACGCCGCCGCCCACCACGACGACAAGCGTCCGCGCCCGGCCGCCGCCGCATCGGGCGCCGAAGGCAGCTCGATCCGCGTCGGCGTCGAGAAGGTCGACCAGCTGATCAACCTGGTCGGCGAACTCGTGATCACCCAGGCGATGCTCGCGGAAACGGCGAGCGCGTTCGATCCGGCGCTGCACGACCGCCTCTTCAACGGGATGGCGCAACTGGAACGCAACGCGCGCGACCTGCAGGAAGCGGTGATGTCGATCCGCATGATGCCGATGGACTACGTGTTCAGCCGCTTCCCGCGCCTCGTGCGCGACCTGGCCGGCAAGCTCGGCAAGCAGGTGGAGCTCGTCACGTTCGGCCAGGCGACCGAGCTCGACAAGAGCCTGATCGAGCGGATCATCGACCCGCTCACCCACCTCGTGCGCAACAGCCTCGACCACGGGATCGAGACCGTCGACAAACGCGTCGCCGCCGGCAAGGACGCGGTCGGCCAGCTCGTGCTGTCGGCCGCGCATCACGGCGGCAACATCGTGATCGAGGTCAGCGACGACGGCGGCGGCCTGAACCGCGAGCGGATTCTCGCGAAGGCCGCGAAGCAGGGCATGCAGATTCCCGACACCATCAGCGACGACGAAGTCTGGCAACTGATCTTCGCGCCGGGCTTCTCGACCGCCGAGACGGTGACCGACGTGTCGGGCCGCGGCGTCGGGATGGACGTCGTGAAGCGCAACATCCAGTCGATGGGCGGCCACGTCGAGATCAGCTCGCAGGCCGGCCGCGGCACGACCACGCGGATCGTGCTGCCGCTCACGCTCGCGATCCTCGACGGGATGTCGGTGAAGGTCGGCACGGAGATCTTCATCCTGCCGCTGAACTTCGTGATGGAGTCGCTGCAGCCGTCGAACGACGACATCTACACGGTCGGCAACGGCGAGCGCGTGGTGCGCGTGCGCGGCGAATACCTGCCGCTCGTCGCGCTGCACGAGGTGTTCTCGGTCGAGGACGCGCGCACCGATCCGACCCAGGGAATCGTCACGATCATGGAAACCGAGGGGCGCCGCTTCGCGATGCTGATCGACGAGCTGGTCGGCCAGCAGCAGGTGGTCGTGAAGAACCTCGAAACGAATTACCGCAAGGTGCACGGCATCTCGGCGGCGACCATCCTCGGCGACGGCAGCGTCGCACTGATCGTCGACGTCGCGGCGCTGAACCGTGAAACCCGTGCGACGCACGGCGCCCGAGCCGGTGCCGAGCTCGCCATCTTCTGACTCTCGCCATTCAACCGATTGGGGGCAAACGTGTCTGCTGAAGTCCAAATGATCAATCCGGCCGCGGCGAACGCGGCAACCAGCCGCCGCGACGCGGAGCAGGGCGATGCGACGGGCCAGGAGTTCCTCGTCTTCACGCTCGGCGACGAGGAATACGGGATCGACATCCTGAAGGTGCAGGAAATCCGCGGCTACGACAGCGTCACGCGCATCGCGAACGCGCCGGACTTCATCAAGGGCGTGATCAACCTGCGCGGGATCATCGTGCCGATCGTCGACATGCGGATCAAGTTCCATCTCGGCCGCGTCGAGTACGACCACCAGACCGTCGTGATCATCCTGAACGTGTCGAACCGCGTGGTCGGGATGGTGGTCGACGGCGTGTCGGACGTGCTGACGCTGCAGACCGACCAGATCATGCCGGCGCCGGAGTTCGGCGCGACGCTGACGACCGAGTACCTGACGGGCCTCGGCACCGTCGATGGCCGGATGCTGATCCTGATGGACATCGAGAAGCTGATGTCGAGCCGGGAAATGGCGCTGATCGAGACGCTCGGCGGGTAAGCGCGCCGCGCGCGCAGGAATTTCGGGAGAATCTGCAATGTTGCATAACTGGTCGATCCGCACGACGCTCACGGCGGTCGGACTCATCCTCGTGTGCCTGGCCGCCGCGGTCGGCGGGCTCGGCCTCTACGCGCTCAATCACGCGAGCCGTTCGCTCGACGAGATCGCGCACGTCGACCTGCCGGCGATTCACACGCTGGACGACACGGCCGCGCACCTGCTGCGCTCGCGCATTGCGCTCGATCGCTTCCGTACGCTGACCGAAGCCGGTAACGCGGCCGAGGCGGCGAAGGTGCTCGACCGTGCGCAGGAGCTGTTTACGAAGTCGAACCAGAACTGGCAGGCGTTCCAGTCGACGCCGAAGCTCGGTGTCGAGCAGGCGCTCGTCGACGAGCTCACCGCCCGCTACACGACGATCGTGAAGGAAGGCGTCGAGCCCGAATTTGCCGCGGCGCGCGCGGGCGACATGGCGGCGTACCACGCGATTGCCGACGCGAAGATCAGCCCGATGTTCGTCGCGTTCGACCAGACGGCGGCGGCCGTGATCGCATCGCTGCAGAAGCGCGCGGAAGAGCGCCAGGCCGCGACGCAGTCGCAGATCTCGCTGATGGTCGCGCTGATCGCGGCCGGCATCGCGATCGCGTTCGTCGTCGTGATCGCGATCCGCTTCGCCATGCGCGGGCTGATCGTGAAGCCGCTCGAGGACGCGATCGCGCACTTCGAGCGCATCGCCGGCGGCGACCTCACGCAGCCGGTGAACGTGTCCAGCAGCAACGAAATCGGCCGTCTGTTCGGCGGCATCAAGCGGATGCAGGACGCCGTGACGACGATGGTGCAGGCCGTGCATCGCGGCACCGAGTCGATCGACGTCGGCGCGCGCGAGATCTCGACCGGCAACACCGACCTGTCGCAGCGCACCGAGGAGCAGGCCGCGTCGCTGCAGGAAACCGCATCGAGCATGGAGCAGCTGACCGGCACCGTGCGGCAGAACGCGGAGAACGCGCGGCAGGCGAGCCAGCTCGCGGTGAACGCGTCCGACATCGCGACGCAGGGCGGCGACGTCGTCGGCCAGGTCGTGTCGACGATGCAGGACATCGCGGCGAGCTCGGGCAAGGTCGTCGACATCATCGGCACGATCGAAGGCATCGCGTTCCAGACCAACATCCTCGCGCTGAACGCGGCGGTCGAAGCCGCGCGCGCGGGCGAGCAGGGCCGCGGTTTCGCCGTGGTCGCGGGCGAAGTGCGCTCGCTGGCGCAACGCAGCGCGAGCGCCGCGAAGGAAATCAAGCAGCTGATCGGCGACTCGGCCGAGAAGGTCGAAAGCGGGTCGGCACTCGTCGCGCGCGCCGGCTCGACGATGGACGAGATCGTGCAGGCCGTGCGCCGCGTCACCGACATCATGGGCGAGATCAGCGCCGCGTCGGACGAGCAGTCGACCGGCATCGAGCAGGTCAATCGCGCGGTCGGCCAGATGGATTCGGTCACGCAGCAGAACGCGGCGCTCGTCGAGCAGGCCGCGGCGGCGGCCGCCTCGCTCGAGGAGCAGACGCGCCAGATGAAGGCGGTCGTGTCGGAGTGGCGCGTCGCGGGCGGCATCGCGCTCGCGCCGGCGCGCAACGCTGCACGCCCGGCCGCGCACGCAGCGGCGCCGGCGTTGCCGTCGGCGCACCGTCACGAAGCGGCGCCGGCCGCATTGCCGGCACCGCAGCCTGCCGCGCAGCCGGCCCGTCGCGCCGCACCGGCGCCGCATGCCGCGGCACCGGCCGCGAGCCACGAAACCCGGCGCGCGCCGGACGCCGCTGCCGCACGCGCATCGAAGGATGCGCCGGCGGCGGGCGGCTACGGCCCGCGTCTCGCGAAGGCGGCCGCCGCGCCGGCGCCGAAGTCCGCCGAGAAGCCCGCACTGGTACGCCCCGCGCTGAACGGCGAGAAGCCGGCGATGGCGGCGGCCGGCACGTCCGACGACGACTGGGAGACTTTCTAAGCCATGCCGTCCGCGCGCGCACCGTTTCGACCCGATGCACCGGATGCCTCGCCCCGCGCGGGCGAGCCGGGGCGCGACTTCGCGTTTACCGGCGCGGATTTCGCACGCATCCGCGCGCTGATCCATCAACGCGCGGGCATTTCCCTGTCCGAGCACAAGCGCGACATGGCGTACAGCCGGCTCGCACGCCGGCTGCGCGCACGCGGCCTCGACACGTTCCGCGACTACCTCGACCTGCTCGAGCAGGAGGACGATCCGCTCGAGTGGGAAGCGTTCACCAACGCGTTGACGACGAACCTGACCGCGTTCTTTCGCGAGTCGCACCATTTCCCGATCCTCGCCGACTTCGTGAAGCGTCGCGCGGCGCCCGTGTCGGTGTGGTGCTCGGCGGCGTCGACCGGCGAGGAGCCTTATTCGATCGCGATCACGCTGATCGAGGCGCTCGGCGAATCGGCCGCGCGCGGCGCATCGATCCTCGCGACCGATCTCGACACGCAGGTGCTCGCGAAGGCCGAGGCCGGCATCTACACGTACGACCAGGTCAAGCACCTGAGCCCGGAGCGGCTCAAGCGCTTCTTCCTGAAAGGCACGGGCGCGCAGGCCGGCCGCGTGAAGGTGCGCCCGGAACTGCGCGCGATGATCCGCTTCGAGCAGCTGAACCTGACCGATGCCGACTACGGGATCGCGAAGCCGTTCGACGCGATCTTCTGCCGCAACGTGATGATCTATTTCGACAAGCCGACGCAGGGGCAGGTGCTGTCGCGCTTCGAGCCGCTCGTGAAGCCGGGCGGCCTGCTGTTCGCCGGGCATTCGGAGAATTTCACATACGTCTCGCAGGCGTTCCGGCTGCGCGGGCAGACGGTGTACGAACTGACGCGCGATGCCGCGCCGGGCCTGCGCCCGCACGGCGCCGCGCCGGCCGCGGCGGCGCCGCCGCGCGCCCATGCGCGTGCCGCGGGCGCCGTGCCCGCTTACGGAGAACGCGGATGAGCGCCCTGCCGATCGCGACCAATCGCTACTTCGACAACCACTTCGTACGCCCCGGCGTAAAGCTGCTGCCGAACGAGTTCTACACGACGTCCGAGGACATGGTGCTGATGACCGTGCTCGGCTCGTGCGTCGCCGCGTGCCTGCACGACCCGTTGGCGGGCATCGGCGGGATGAATCACTTCATGCTGCCCGACGACGGCGCCGATGCCGGCGCGGCCGCGTCGGAGTCGATGCGCTACGGCGCGTACGCGATGGAAGTGCTGATCAACGAACTGATCAAGGCCGGCGGGCGCCGCGAGCGCCTCGAGGCGAAGGTGTTCGGCGGCGCGGCCGTGCTGGCCGGGATGACGACCATCAACATCGGCGACCGCAACGCGGATTTCGTGCGCCGCTATCTGGCGCTCGAACGCATCCGCATCACCGCGGAGGACTTGCAGGGCGTGCACCCGCGCAAGGTCGCGTTCATGCCGCGCACCGGCCGCGCGATGGTGAAGAAGCTGCGGCTGCAGGTGCCGGGGGTGACCGAGCGCGAAGCCGCGCTGGCGCGCGAGGCCGACCGCGTGCGCGCCGAGCGGCCGCGCGCGCACGTCGAGCTGTTCGCGGCGAAGCGGCCGGCCGCGCCGCCGCCGGCACGCCCGCGCATCGAGCTGTTCGGCGCACGCGGCGGCGCGGGCGCGCAGACGACGAACACGAAGGCCGGCAGCCCGTTTGCGGCCAACCTTTCGAGAAAGCAGGAGGCATGACCGCAGTGCAGAAGATCAAAGTGTTGTGCGTCGACGACTCGGCGCTGATCCGCAGCCTGATGACGGAGATCATCAACAGCCAGCCCGACATGGAAGTGTGCGCGACCGCGCCCGATCCGCTCGTCGCGCGCGAGCTCATCAAGCAGCACAACCCGGACGTCCTGACGCTGGACGTCGAAATGCCGCGCATGGACGGGCTCGACTTCCTCGAGAAGCTGATGCGCCTGCGGCCGATGCCGGTCGTGATGGTGTCGTCGCTGACCGAGCGCGGCTCCGAGATCACGCTGCGCGCGCTCGAACTCGGCGCGGTGGATTTCGTCACGAAGCCGCGCGTCGGGATTCGCGACGGCATGCTCGACTACGCGGAAAAGCTCGCGGACAAGATCCGCGCCGCATCGCGCGCGCGCGTGCGCCAGACGCCGCAGCCGCAGGCCGCCGCGCGCGCGGCGAGCGGCCAGCCGGCCGCGCCGATGGTCAACAACCCGCTCGTCAGTACCGAGAAGCTGATCATCATTGGCGCGTCGACGGGCGGCACCGAGGCGATCCGCGAGGTGCTGACGCCGCTGCCGCCGGACGCGCCGGCGGTGCTGATCGCGCAGCACATGCCGCCCGGCTTCACGAAGTCCTTCGCGCAGCGGCTGAACGGCCTGTGCCGGATCGCGGTGAAGGAAGCCGAGCACGGCGAGCGCGTGCTGCCGGGCCATGCGTACATCGCGCCGGGCCATGCGCACCTGCTGCTCGCGCGCAGCGGCGCGAACTACATCGCGCAGCTGTCCGACGAGCCGCCGGTGAACCGGCACCGGCCGTCGGTCGACGTGCTGTTCCGCTCGGCGGCGCAGCATGCGGGCAAGAACGCGATCGGCGTGATCCTCACGGGGATGGGCCGCGACGGCGCGGCCGGCCTGCTGGACATGAAGCGCGCGGGCGCCCACACGTTCGCGCAGGACGAGGCGAGCTGCATCGTGTTCGGGATGCCGCGCGAGGCGATCGCGCTCGGCGGCGCGGACGAGGTCGCGCCGCTGTCGGAGATGAGCCGGCGCGTGATGGCGCGACTGGCGACGATGGGCGACCGCGTGCAGCGCGTCTGAATGAAATGTCAGGGGGCGCGTGCGATGCTGCGTGCCCCGACGGTAACGAATCTGCAAAGGAACGACGATGGACAAGAGCATGAAAATCCTGGTGGTGGACGATTTCCCGACGATGCGCAGGATCGTCCGCAACCTGCTCAAGGAACTGGGCTACACGAACGTCGACGAAGCCGAGGACGGCGCGGCCGGCCTCGCGCGGCTGCGCGGCGGCGGCTTCGACTTCGTGATCTCCGACTGGAACATGCCGAACCTCGACGGCCTCGCGATGCTGAAGGAGATCCGCGCGGACGCGACGCTCACGCACCTGCCAGTGCTGATGGTCACGGCCGAGTCGAAGAAGGAGAACATCATCGCGGCCGCGCAGGCGGGCGCGAGCGGCTACGTCGTGAAGCCGTTCACGGCCGCGACGCTCGACGAGAAGCTGAACAAGATCATCGACAAGATGGCCAAGGCCGGGAGCTGACGTGAACGAGCCGATCCATGCGGCGCTCGCCGGCGCGGCAGTCAACGCCGACGGCCACGCCGAAGGCGCCGATTACGCGAGCGACCGGATCCTCGCGCGCATCGGCCACGTCACGCGCACGCTGCGCGATTCGATGCGCGAGCTCGGGCTCGACAAGCATGTCGAGCGCGCGGCGGAAGCCGTGCCCGATGCGCGCGACCGGCTGCGCTACGTCGCGACGATGACCGAGCAGGCGGCCGAGCGCGTGCTGAACGCGATCGAGGTCGCGAAGCCGATGCAGGAGCGCATCCAGAACGAGGCCGAGGCGCTCGATGCGCGCTGGGCGCAGTGGTATGCGGCGCCGATCGAGCACGCGGAAGTGCGCGAGCTGATGGACGACACGCGCACGTTCCTGCGCGCGTTGCCGGAGGCGGCGTCGGCGACCAGCGCGCAGCTGCTCGAGATCATGCTCGCGCAGGATTTCCAGGACCTGACCGGGCAGGTGATCAAGAAGATCATGGACATGGTCTACCTGATCGAGCAGCAGCTGCTCACGGTGCTCGTCGAGAACATCGCGCCCGAGCGGCGCGAGCAGTTCGCGGCGACCGCGGCCGCGCTCGCGGCCGAGCAGATCAGCGCGACCGGCAGCCCCGAGTCGCTGCTGAACGGGCCGCAGATCGCGCCGGAAGGCAAGTCCGACGTCGTGCAGGACCAGGCGCAGGTCGACGACCTGCTCGCGAGTCTCGGCTTCTGATGCTGTCCCGGCGCATCGGCGCCGCGCCCGATCGTGGCGCGGCCCGGTGCGCATGGCTTTCCCCCATGCTCGTCACGGCGCGCCCCAGCGCGCGGGTCGTGCCGCACGTCATGTTGCGTTGCGTCATGCAACGTTGATTTGACACTGCGACACACTCCGCAGGCATACTACGCGTCAGCAGCAACGAAGCGTCATTCTTAAGACTTTCATTTGTTGGCCCGCGGCGCCGCGCCTGACGACGGCACCGCCGGCAACGAAGCCAGTCCCTTGGGGGGAACGTGAAGCTGAAACGCTTGGGCTGGGCCGCCGCGCATGCGACGGCCGCAATGGGTGTGCTGTGGGCCGTCCACGCACAGGCCGAACTGGGCGGCGCGCCGATGTCGCCGCCGGCGGACGATCGCGCCGCCACGGTGCGCGCGCTGCAGCGCGCGATGCGCTCCGCCGACGGCGCGCAAGCGAACGCGGCCGCCTACACCGTCCGCGAGATCACGCTCGGATCGGGCACCGTCATCCACGAATACACGAGCGCGGCCGGCACCGTGTTCGGCCTCGCCTGGCGCGGGCCGAGCATGCCGGACCTCGAGTCGCTGCTCGGCAGCTATTTCCCGCAGTACACCGCCGGCGTCCAGGTCGCGCATGCGGCGCGCGGCTGGCGCGCGCCCGTGTCCGTCGATACGAGCGGCCTCGTGATCCGCACCGGCGGCCACATGGGCGCCTTCGCGGGCCAGGCATGGCTGCCGACGGCGCTGCCCGCCGGGCTGACCGGCAACGACATCCAGTGACAGCGGGAGAGCGATCTTGCGAATTCCTCGTACCTTCAAGCGCTGGCTCGGCCTGCTGAGCGTCGCGGCCGCGACGGCCATGCTCGTGACCGCCTGCGGCGGCGGCGACGACAACGGCGGGAGCAGCGGCAACAGCGGCGGCTCCAACGTATCCGACGGCAATACCGCGAACACGGCGGTGATCACGGTCGGCACCGGTGTCGCGCACGTGATCAACATCCCGACCGTCAACGTGAAGATCTGCGTGCCGGGCACGACGAACTGCCAGGTGGTCAACAACGTCCTCGTCGATACGGCGTCGTACGGGCTGCGGCTGGTCAGCAGCGCGCTGTCGTCGGGCGTGTTGAACAACCTGCCGCAGACGACGAGCGGCGGCGCGCCCGTGGCCGAGTGCGGCAAGTTCGTGTCGAGCTTCACGTGGGGCTCGGTGCGCACCGTCGACCTGTCGATCGGCACCGAGCAGGCGGGCTCGCTGCCGGTGCAGATCATCGGTGATCTCGGCACCAGCAACGTGCCGGGTTCATGCTCGAACAACGGCGCCCGAACGTCGGCCAACACCGCCGGCGACCTCGGCGCGAACGGCATCCTCGGCATCGGGCCGGCGCCGGTCGATTGCGGCACGAGCTGCGCGACGTCGACGTCGGCGACGTCCAACAACTACTACGCGTGCCCGAACGGCAATTCGAGCTGCGCGGTGGCGCTGGTGCCGGTTGCGCAGCAGGTGGCCAACCCGGTCCATCGCTTCGCGACCGACAACAACGGCGTGATCGTGCAGATGCCGAACATCTCGAGCAGCGGGCAGGGCAGCGCGACGGGCCTGCTGACGTTCGGGATCAATACGCAGAGCAACAACGCGCTCGGGGCGTCGACGGTGCTGACGTCGACGACGACGGGCGACGTCGATGCGACGTTCCTCGGCGGAAACGTGACCGCGTTCTTCGATACGGGCTCGAACGCGTACTTCTTCAACGATTCGACGCAGAAGGCCTGCTCGACCAACACGCAGTTCTACTGCCCGTCGTCGACGACCACCTATACGGCGACGCTGACCGGCAAGAACGGTGTGTCGGGCGGCGTGTCGATGCCCGTCGCGAACGCCGATGCGCTGTTCGCGAATTCGTCGACGTTCGCGTTCAACGACATCGCCGGCCCGTTCGGCGCGGCCGGCTGGCTCGACATCGGCATGCCGCACTTCTACGGCAAGACGATCTATTTCGGGATGGACCGCACCGGCAGCGGCGGCGCGCAGCCTTACGTCGCGTTCTGATCGCGCACGCACGGCGGCGGCAGGAAAGGGGGCGAGCGATCGCCCCCTTTTTTTTTGCCTTCGAAGGCGGCGACGCACTACGCGTCGGCCGGCCGCGCCGTGCCGGCACAGCGCCTACGATATAAGACCGGCAACGGTGCCGGCACGACATCGAGGAGACAGCGCCATGAGCCAGCGTATTCAACGCATCACGCCGTTTCTGTGGTTCGACCACGACGCCGAGGCGGCCGCCCGCTTCTACGTGTCGGTGTTCGACGACGCGCGGATCCTGCACGTCGCCCGCTACGGCAAGTCCGGTGCGCAGGCGTCGGGGCAGGCCGAGGGCGCGGTGATGACGGTGTCGTTCGAACTGGACGGGCAGGCGTTTCTCGCGCTGAACGGCGGCCCGGCGTTTCCGCTCACGCCGGCCGTGTCGTTCGTCGTCAACTGCCGCGACCAGCAGGAGATCGACCGCTACTGGACGGCCCTGTCCGACGGCGGCGACGAGCGCGCGCAGCAGTGCGGCTGGCTGCGCGACCGCTTCGGCGTGTCGTGGCAAGTGGTGCCCGTGCAGATGGCCGAACTGATGGCGGGCGATCCGGCACGCGCCGAGCGCGTGATGGCGCAGGTGATGAAGATGAAGAAACTCGATCTCCATGTGCTGGAGCAGGCGGCGGCGGGCTAGCGCGAACGCCGGCCGGGACGCGCCGTTCCCGACGTGCGTAGTGACACTCGGCAATATTCCCGGCCGGCCGGTAAATGCGCGCCGAACGATCGATTCGATTATCGGTCGCGGTGCGTTTCATGCTGGTGTAATCAAGTCGTGGATTATCTGGCCGTCGTTTATGCCGGGACGTCGCCATTATAAAAATGACGTGACATGCCCGCAGGCGATAAGGCATACGGCCGCTGAAGCCGCTCCAGTTATGCCGGAGCCCGCGTGCCGGCAGGTCGGCACGCGAAAAAGAGATGCAATGCCCGGAAATTCAAACTTATAATGCCCGCGTTGTTTCCGGGGTCGCCGATATAAAACATGAGGACAATAAAATGAATTTCACCGAAGCCGTTCGTTCCGCACTCAATCAATATGCGAAATTCGAGGGCCGCGCGCGCCGTGCCGAATACTGGTATTTCGCGTTGCTGACCAGCGTCGTGTCGATCGTCTGCCAGGTGATCACCATGGCGGGGCGCGACGCGAGCGCACTTTCGCTGCTGCTGATGATCGTCGCGGCCGTCGTGTCGCTCGCGCTGGTGCTGCCGAGCCTCGCGGTCACCGTCCGCCGCCTGCACGATACGGGCCGCTCCGGCTGGTTCCTGCTGATCGCGTTCATTCCGATCGTCGGCGGGATCCTGCTGCTCGTGTGGATGTGCTCGCGCGGCACCAACGGCCCGAACCGTTTCGGCTCGGATCCGATCCCGGTGATCTGAGCGCCGCCCGCCTCGACGCGCGACGCCGTCGCGTCGGGGCGGGCCGACGATCGTTCCACGGCCGCCTCGATCTCCCGCTTCCCCGCTTCACCCGCTTCCCCGCACCCGCCTGCGAACGCGGTTTCCACCGCCTCCCGGCGCGCCGCGCCTGCCCGCGACCTCCCGCCGCACCGGCCCGCCCGATTCCCCGAAATACCCCCCTTTCCCGGCTTTGCTCGACCGATCGGCGTTTGACGTGCGCATGAATAATCGGTGTCACTGGAAAGCGGCATTTCGCCGTACCCGACTGGAGGCACCGTGGCAGACGAGAGCGATCTCGACAGAACCGAAGCCGCCACTCCGAGACGCCGCGAGAAGGCGCGCGAGGAGGGGCAGGTCGCGCGTTCGCGCGAACTGGCTTCGTTCGCGCTGCTCGCGGCCGGGTTCTACGGCGCGTGGCTGCTCGCGGGTCCGTCGGGCGCCCATCTCCAGACGATGCTGCGCGGCGCGTTCGCGTTCGACCGCGCGACCGCGTTCGACACGCACCGGATGCTGTCGGCGGCCGGCAGCGCGAGCGTCGAAGGTCTCGCCGCGCTGCTGCCGATCCTCGCGCTCACCGGCCTCGCCGCGCTGCTCGCGCCGATGGCGCTCGGCGGCTGGCTGATCTCGCAGAAAACCTTCGAACTCAAGTTCGACCGCCTGAACCCGATTTCCGGCCTCGGCCGGATGTTCTCGATCCAGGGGCCGATCCAGCTCGGGATGTCGCTCGCGAAGACGCTCGTCGTCGGCGGGATCGGCGGGATCGCGATCTGGCGCAGCAAGGACGAGCTGCTCGGCCTCGCGACCCAGCCGCTCGGCTCGGCGCTCGCCGATGCGATGCACCTGGTCGCCGTGTGCTGCGGCACGACGGTCGCCGGGATGCTGGTGGTCGCCGCGCTCGATGTGCCTTACCAAATCTGGCAGTACAACAAGAAGTTGCGCATGACGAAGGAAGAAGTGAAGCGCGAGCATCGCGAGAACGAAGGCGATCCGCACGTGAAGGGCCGCATCCGCCAGCAGCAGCGCGCGATCGCGCGGCGCCGGATGATGGCCGCCGTGCCGAAGGCCGACGTGGTCGTCACGAACCCGACGCACTTCGCCGTCGCGCTGCAGTACACGGACGGCGAGATGCGCGCGCCGAAGGTCGTCGCGAAGGGCGTGAACCTCGTCGCCGCGCGCATCCGCGAGCTGGCGGCCGAGCACAACGTGCCGCTGCTCGAAGCGCCGCCGCTCGCGCGTGCGCTGTATCACAACGTCGAACTCGAACGCGAGATTCCCGGCTCGCTGTACTCGGCCGTCGCCGAAGTGCTCGCGTGGGTCTACCAGCTGCGGCGCTTCCGCTCGGAAGGCGGCGCCTTCCCGGCCGCGCCGGTCGATCTCGACGTGCCGGCCGATCTCGACAAGGGGTCGTCGGTATCGGCCGACGACGAGCGTGAAGAAGCCGAAGACACGCTCGGCAAGCAAGGAAACGCAGCATGAGCACCCCGACCACCGGCCTGTTCGCCAAACGCCAGAATCCGTTCGCCGGCACCAACCTGCGTGCGCTCGCGGGCCCGATCCTCATCTGCATGATCCTGGGGATGATGATCCTGCCGCTGCCGCCGCTGCTGCTGGATCTGCTGTTCACGTTCAACATCGCGCTGTCGGTGATGGTGCTGCTCGTCAGCATGTACACGATGAAGCCGCTCGACTTCGCGGCGTTCCCGAGCGTGCTGCTGTTCTCGACGCTGTTGCGCCTGTCGCTGAACGTCGCGTCGACGCGCGTCGTGCTGCTCGAGGGCCATACCGGCCCCGACGCGGCCGGCCAGGTGATCGAGGCGTTCGGCCACTTCCTCGTCGGCGGCAACTTCGCGGTCGGCATCGTCGTGTTCGTGATCCTGATGATCATCAACTTCATGGTGATCACGAAGGGCGCGGGGCGGATCGCCGAAGTGTCCGCGCGCTTCACGCTCGACGCGATGCCCGGCAAGCAGATGGCGATCGACGCCGACCTGAACGCGGGCCTCATCAACGAAGAGCAGGCACGCAAGCGGCGCCTCGCCGTGTCGCAGGAAGCCGAGTTCTACGGCTCGATGGACGGCGCGTCGAAGTTCGTGCGCGGCGACGCGATCGCGGGCCTGATCATCATGGCGATCAACGTGATCGGCGGGCTGATCGTCGGGATGGTGCAGCACGACATGTCGTTCGCGGCGGCCGGCACCAACTACACGCTGCTGACGATCGGCGACGGCCTCGTCGCGCAGATTCCGTCGCTCGTGATCTCGACGGCGGCCGGCGTGATCGTGTCGCGGGTCGCGACCGACGAGGACATCGGCACGCAGATCACCGGCCAGCTCTTCACCAACCCGCGCGTGCTGACCATCACCGGCGCGATCATCGTGCTGATGGGGCTGATCCCGGGCATGCCGCACTTCGCGTTCCTCGCGCTCGGCGGCGGCGCGATCTGGCTGGCCCGCACGCAGGTCCGCCGCGCGGCGGCCCGCGTGGCGGCCGGCGACGTGACCGAGATCGCACCGCCCGCCGCGCTGCCGGGCGACAGCCACGAGGCGACCTGGGACGACGTGCAGCTGATCGATCCGCTCGGCCTCGAAGTCGGCTACCGGCTGATTCCGCTCGTCGACAAGAACAGCGACGGCGAACTGCTCAAGCGCATCAAGAGCATCCGCAAGAAATTCGCGCAGGAGATCGGCTTCCTGCCGCCGGTGATCCACATCCGCGACAACCTCGAACTGCGGCCGAACGCATACCGGATCGCGCTGAAGGGCGTCGAGATCGGCGCGGGCGAAGTGTTCCCGGGCCAGTGGCTCGCGATCAACCCGGGCCAGGTGACGGCCGCGCTGCCGGGCGCCGTGACGCAGGATCCGGCTTTCGGGCTGCCCGCCGTGTGGATCGACGTCGCGATGCGCGAGCAGGCGCAGGTGTACGGCTACACGGTCGTCGATGCGAGCACGGTCGTCGCGACGCACCTGAACCATCTGGTCGTCCAGCACGCGGCCGAACTGCTCGGCCGCCAGGAAGTGCAGGCGCTGGTCGAGCGCACCGGCAAGGATGCGCCGTCGCTCGTCGAGGATCTCGTGCCGAAGACGATCTCGCTGACGACGCTGCAGAAAGTGCTGCAGAACCTGCTCGAGGAAGGCGTGCCGATTCGCGACATGCGCACGATCCTCGAGGCCGTGTCCGAACATGCGGGCCGCGGCGACGCGTACGAGATCACCGCCGCGGTGCGGCTGTCGCTCGGCCGCGCGATCACGCAGCAGTGGTATCCGGGCTCGGGCGAGATGCAGGTGATGGGCCTCGATTCGAATCTCGAGCGCGTGCTGTCGCAGGCGCTCGCCACCGGCGCGAACCCGGGCCTCGAGCCCGGCCTCGCGCACAACCTTCTGACCGGCACGCAGCAGGCGATGCTGCGTCAACAGAATCTCGGGCTGCCGCCGGTGCTGCTGGTGCAGCACGCGCTGCGCGCGATGCTCGCGCGTTTCCTGCGCCGCAGCCTGCCGCAACTGAAAGTGCTGTCGTATGCCGAAGTGCCGGACACGCGCACGATCAAAGTCGTTAACGTCATCGGGGGTTCCGCTTGAACATTCGCAAATTCACCGGCGCGACCAGCCGCGACGCGCTTCGCCTCGTGCGCGAGGCACTCGGCGCCGACGCCGTCGTGCTGTCGAACCGTACGCTCGATGACGGCAGCGTCGAAATCGTCGCACTCGCCGACTCGGATCTCGCCGCGGTCACGCCGCCTGCCGCCGTCCGGGCGCGCACCGTCGCGCCGCGCGCGCCGGAATCCGTGCCGGCCGCGGCCGTCCCGGGCATCGTGTCGCGCCCGGGCGCCGCGCTCGCGCGCCCGGCCGTCAATCCGTATGCGGCGGGCGAAGGCGGCTTGCCGGACGTGTTCTCGTCGGTGTTCGGCGCAAGCGCCGAAGCGACGAAGCCGGCAGCCGAAGCGGCCGCCTTCGACGCCGGCATGGACGCGGCATCGAAGGCGCCCGTCGCGCCTGCGCCTGCCGCCGGCGCGCCGGCGGCAGCGTCCGAACCCGCGCCGTGGCTCGTCGAGCACGCGAAACGCCTGACCCAGCAGCGCGAAGCGCTGATCGCCCGCGCGCAGGCGGCACCGGCCGCGCCGCAGGCACCGGCGCGCGCGCCGCAGGACGCCGCATCCGCGACGCCGGCCGGCTGGGCGCGCGACATCGTGCGCGACGCCGAACGCCGGATGCCGTCGGCCGCCGCGCCGATGACCCGCCAGAGCGAAGCGAGCGCCGCAAAGCCGGCCGAACGCACGCGCCTGTCCGCGGAAGCGGCGGCCGCGGTGGCCGACGCGGTGAAGACGCGCATCGAGAGCATCGTCAACGACACGGTGATGCACGAGCTCGGCGCGATGCGCGGGATGATGGAAGAGCAGTTCGACAGCCTGATGTGGCACGACCGCCAGCGCCGCAGCCCGGTGCACGGCGCGCTGACCAGGCACCTGTTCTCGGCCGGCTTCTCCGCGCAACTGGTGCGCATGCTGGTCGACAACCTGCCGTCCGGCGACGACGCGCAAACCATCGAGCAGGCCGCCGAATGGGCGCAGTCGGTGCTCGCCGCGAACCTGCCGGTGCTCGAGAGCGAAGACGCGCTGATGGAGCGCGGCGGCGTGTTCGCGCTGATGGGGCCGACCGGCGTCGGCAAGACGACCACCACGGCGAAGCTCGCCGCGCGCTGCGTGATGCGCTTCGGCGCGAGCAAGGTCGCGCTCCTGACCACCGACAGCTACCGGATCGGCGGCCACGAGCAGCTGCGCATCTTCGGCAAGATCCTCGGCGTGCCCGTGCACGCGGTGAAGGATGCGGGCGATCTCGAGCTCGCGCTGTCCGAGCTGCGCAACAAGCACATCGTGCTGATCGACACGATCGGCATGAGTCAGCGCGACCGCGCGCTGTCCGACCAGATCGCGATGCTGCACGGCGCGAACGCGCCGGTGCAGCGCCTGCTGCTGCTCAACGCGACGAGCCACGGCGACACGCTCAACGAGGTCGTCCAGGCCTACCGCAGCGCGGCCGAGTATCCCGATCTCGCCGGCTGCATCCTGACCAAGCTCGACGAGGCGACCCACCTCGGCGGCGTGCTCGACACGGTGATCCGCTACAAGCTGCCGGTCCATTACGTGTCGACCGGCCAGAAAGTGCCGGAAAACCTGTACGTCGCATCGACCCGGTTCCTGCTGAAGAGCGCGTTCTGTGTGCCGCGCGACGGCTCGCCCTTCGTGCCGCAAGACGAGGACATGCCAACGCTGCTTTCCGCACTGACCGCACGTTCCACCGCCGAGCTGCACGAGGTGCGATTTGGATAAACGGATCATCGATCAGGCCGAAGGGCTGCGGCGCCTGCTGGCCGGGCGCGCGTCGCGCATCGTCGCGGTGACGGGCGGGCCGGCGGGCGTCGGCTGCACGACGACCGTCGTGAACGTCGCGGCCGCGCTGACCGCGCTCGGCAAGGACGTGCTCGTCGTCGACGAGCGCGCCGACGTGCATTCGGCCACGGCGACGCTCGCGGGCGCCTGGCTGCGCGACGGCGAACGCACGCGCGTCGCCGCCGGGTTCGGCCTGTGCGCGGCCGCGCGGGACGGCTACAGCGAGTCGCAACTGAGCGACTTCGTCGACGGCCAGGCCGATATCGTGCTGGTCGACGCGCAGCTCGGTGCGGACGGCACGTTTTCCCCGCTCGCGCGCGAGGCGCACGACGTGCTGATCGTCACGCGGGTCGCCGCGCAGGCGATCACCGAGGCGTATGCGTGCATGAAGCGCCTGCATTTCGCGCACGCGGTCGCGCAGTTCCGCGTGCTGACCAATCACGTCGGCAGCCACGCCGACGCCAGGACCGCATTTGACAACCTCGCGGGCGTCGCGAGCCGCTACCTGACGGTGTCGATCGCCGACGCCGGCTGCGTGAGCGCCGATCCGCTCGTCGAGCATGCGCGCGACCTGATGCATACCGCGGTCGACGCGTTCCCGTCGTCGGTTGCCGCGCGCGATTACCGGCAGATCGCCGCCGACCTGCTGTACTGGCCGATGCGCCCGCGATCGGGCGCCGGCCGCGCCGTGCATGCGGGCGGCAAGCCGTCGTACGAGGCGGGTGCGGCACACGCCGCGTGAGCGCCACCGGAAGGAGAGAGCCATGATGTACAACGCTCAAGGAAAGATGACCCAGGCCGACGTGCTCGCGCAATACGCGCCGCTCGTGCGGCGCCTGGGGCTGCAGCTCGTCGCGAAGATGCCGGCGAGCGTCGATCTCGACGACCTGATCCAGGCCGGCATGATCGGGCTGATGGACGCGGCCGGCCGCTACAAGGAAGACCAGGGCGCGCAGTTCGAGACCTACGCGACCCAGCGCATCCGCGGCGCGATGCTCGACGAACTGCGCAGCAACGACTGGCTGCCGCGCAGCCTGCGCAAGACGTCGCGCGAGGTCGAGTACGCGGTGCACCAGGTCGAGCAGCAGCTCGGCCGTTCCGCGAGCGAGACCGAGATCGCGCAGCACCTGAAGATGCCGCTCGACGAATATCAAGGGATGCTGCAGGACCTGCACGGCAGCCAGCTCATCTACTACGAGGATTTCGATCGCGCGGCCGACGACGAGCCGTTCCTCGACCGCTATCGCGTCGATCACGCCGATCCGTTGTCGTCGCTGCTCGACGAACATCTGCGCGAGGCGCTCGTCGAAGCGATCGAGCGGCTGCCCGAGCGCGAGAAACTGCTGATGTCGCTGTACTACGAGCGCGGGCTGAACCTGCGCGAGATCGGCGCGGTGCTCGAGGTCAGCGAGTCGCGCGTGTGCCAGCTGCACAGCCAGGCCGTCGCGCGCCTGCGCGCGCGGTTGCGCGAACAGGCATGGGTCGGCGCCGAGAACTGACCCTTTCATGACGCCCGCGCGCGCCGACGCCGCGCGCGGCGCGCATTTCCCGCGCCGATTTGCTACAATCCCTCCCGCTTCCCGAGGAGCGTTGCGACGGACCATCCTGCGTCCGCCAGGCTCGGAAAGCTTCACCAAGCAGCCGTGCGGCAACCTTCGCGCCGGCCCCGCTTCCTGAACGGCGCTCACGTCACCAATTTCTAGAACTTTTTTAGAAAGGAGGGCGTGATGAACGCCATTATCGATTCGCAAGCTTCCAAGGATTACATCGTCGCCGACATGGCGCTTGCCGGCTGGGGCCGCAAGGAGCTGAACATCGCCGAGACCGAAATGCCGGGCCTCGTGCAGATCCGCGACGAATACAAGGCGCAGCAGCCGCTGAAGGGCGCGCGCATCGCAGGTTCGCTGCACATGACGATCCAGACCGGCGTGCTGATCGAGACGCTGAAGGCGCTCGGCGCCGATGTCCGCTGGGCGTCGTGCAACATCTTCTCGACGCAGGACCACGCCGCTGCCGCGATCGTCGAAGCCGGCACGCCGGTGTTCGCGTTCAAGGGCGAGTCGCTCGACGAATACTGGGAATTCTCGCACCGCATCTTCGAATGGCCGAACGGCGAATTCGCGAACATGATCCTGGACGACGGCGGCGACGCAACGCTGCTGCTGATCCTCGGCTCGAAGGCCGAGAAGGACCGTTCGGTGATCGCGAAGCCGACCAACGAGGAAGAAGTCGCGCTCTTCAAGTCGATCGCGAAGCACCTCGACGCGGATCCGACCTGGTACTCGACGCGCCTCGCGCACATCAAGGGCGTGACCGAAGAAACCACGACCGGCGTGCACCGCCTGTACCAGATGGAAAAGGACGGCCGCCTGCCGTTCCCGGCGTTCAACGTGAACGATTCGGTCACGAAGTCGAAGTTCGACAACCTGTACGGCTGCCGCGAGTCGCTCGTCGACGGCATCAAGCGCGCGACCGACGTGATGATCGCGGGCAAGGTCGCGGTCGTCGCGGGCTACGGCGACGTGGGCAAGGGCTGTGCGCAATCGCTGCGCGGCCTGGGCGCGACCGTGTGGGTCACCGAAATCGATCCGATCTGCGCGCTGCAGGCGGCGATGGAAGGCTACCGCGTCGTGACGATGGAATACGCGGCCGACAAGGCCGACATCTTCGTGACGGCGACCGGCAACTACCACGTGATCAACCACGATCACATGAAGGCGATGCGCCACAACGCGATCGTCTGCAACATCGGTCACTTCGACTCGGAAATCGACGTCGCGTCGACCCGCCAGTACCAGTGGGAAAACATCAAGCCGCAGGTCGACCACATCATCTTCCCGGACGGCAAGCGCATCATCCTGCTGGCCGAAGGCCGCCTCGTGAACCTCGGCTGCGCGACCGGCCACCCGTCGTTCGTGATGTCGAACTCGTTCGCGAACCAGACGCTCGCGCAGATCGAACTCTTCACGCGCGGCGAACAGTACGAGAACAAGGTGTACGTGCTGCCGAAGCATCTCGATGAAAAGGTCGCGCGCCTGCACCTCGCGCGCATCGGCGCGAACCTGTCCGTGCTGTCGGACGAGCAGGCTTCGTACATCGGCGTGCAGAAGGACGGCCCGTTCAAGCCGAACCACTACCGCTACTGATGCACCGCCGCCGTCGCGCCGCGTTCATGCGCGGCGCGCGGCACGGTGCCGGACCGCCGGCCGTCGCGCCGTGTCCGCCGCCGCGCGGGCACGTGCGGCGGCCGGCGGCGGCCACTGACCGACCAGATCGACAACCGAACCGGAGCCCTCCATGAGCGTCATCCTCACCTGGGTCATCAACGCCCTCGCGCTGCTGATCATCACGTACCTCGTGCCGTCGATCCACATCAAGAGCTTCGGCACCGCGCTGATCATCGCGGTCGTGCTCGGCCTGATCAACACGGTGATCCGTCCGGTGCTGATCCTGCTGACGCTGCCGGTCACGATCGTCACGCTCGGGGTGTTCATCCTCGTCGTGAACGCGCTGTGCTTCTGGTTCGCGTCGTCGCTGCTGAAGGGGTTCGAGGTGTCGGGTTTCTGGTCGGCGTTCTTCGGTTCGATCCTGTACAGCATCGTGTCGTGGCTGCTGTCCGCGCTGATCTTCGGGCAGCGCGACATCGGCTGACGGCCGCGCCCATTCTTGCGAATCATGAAATCGATCGAACTCTCGTTTGAATTCTTCCCGCCGAAGACGGCGGACGGCGTCGAAAAGCTGCGCGCGACGCGTGCGCAGCTGCTGCCGCTGAAGCCGAAATTCGTCTCCGTGACGTTCGGCGCCGGCGGCTCGACGCAGCAGGGCACGCTCGATACCGTGCTCGACATGCAGAAGGACGGCCTCGAGGCCGCGCCGCACCTGTCGTGCATCGGCTCGTCGCGCGACAACCTGCGCGCGATCCTCGACCAGTACCGCTCGCACGGCATCCGGCATATCGTCGCGCTGCGCGGCGATCTGCCGTCGGGGATGGGCGAGGTCGGCGAGCTGCGCTATGCGTCCGAGCTCGTCAGCTTCATCCGCGCCGAGCATGGCGACTGGTTTCACATCGAAGTCGCCGGCTATCCGGAATACCACCCGCAATCGCGCTCGCCGAAGGCCGATCTCGAAAACTTCGCGCGCAAGGTGAAAGCCGGCGCGAATTCCGCGATCACGCAGTACTTCTTCAACGCCGACGCGTATTTCCGCTTCGTCGACGATGCGCGCAAGCTGGGTGTGGACGTGCCGATCGTGCCGGGCATCATGCCGATCACGAACTTCTCGCAGCTGATGCGCTTCTCGGAAATGTGCGGCGCGGAAGTGCCGCGCTGGGTCGCGCGCCGGCTCGAGAGCTTCGGCGACGATCGCGACGCGATCCGTGCGTTCGGCGCGGACGTCGTCACGAGCCTGTGCCAGCGCCTGATCGACGCGGGCGTGCCGGGTCTGCACTTCTATACGCTGAACGCGGCGACCGCGACGCGGACGATCTGCGAACGGCTCTCCATGTAAGCGTCATCGCGCGGTTGCATGCGCAAAAGCCTCGCCGGCAAAACCGGCGGGGCTTTTTTTCGCCGACGGTCGACGGCGCTGGCGTCAGCGCTGCGCCTGCATCAGCGGCGGACGCCGGTCGAACCACGGCCGCGCCTGTTCGAGCTGCCGCGCGAGCCGCAGCAGCAACGCCTCGTCGGTGTGACGCGCGACGAACTGCACGCCGATCGGCAGGCCGCGCGCGTTCCAGTAGAGCGGCACCGACATCGCCGGCTGGCCCGTCAGGTTGAACAGCTCGGTGCAGCCGGCCCACGCGAACGCCTTTTCCGATGCCTTCGCGAGCATTTCCCGCAGCAGCGGTTTTACCGGCAGCGCGCCGAGCAGCTTCATCTGCGCGGCTTCGAGCGGCGTCGGCTGCAGCTCGCCGATCTTGACCGGCGGCCCCGCGAGCGTCGCGCACAGGATCGCGTCGTAGCGCGACACGAGGCCCGAGACCTGCACGGTGAGCTGGCGCTGCCATTCGAGCACGTCCGGCAGGCGCGCGCGGGCGATGCGCCTGCCGACGACGGCCATCGCCCACGTCGCCGGTTCGAACTCCGCGCGCTTCGGCGTGCGCCCGGTCAGCGCGCGTGCACCCAGCACCATCTCTTCGGCGATCGTCGCCCACAGCGTGAGAAAGGTTTCGGCCGCGCGTGCGTAGTCGATGTTCAGCGTCGCCGGCTCGACGTGATGGCCGAGCGATTCGACGAGCGCGGCCGCGTCGTCGAGCGCCGCGCGCGTGTCGTCGGAAAGCGCCGGCGCGAGCATCGGGTCGACGACGAGGCCGATCCGCAGCGGACCGGGCGGCGTGTCGAGCTCGCTCAGAAAGGTGCCGGGCGCGCCGGGCGGCAGCGTCTGGCCGGTCGTCACGTCGAGCAGCAACGCGCTGTCACGCACGCTGCGCGACACCGCATGCTGAACGACCAGCTCGCCGTTCGACGGCGAGTCGACCAGCACCGGATTGCGGCTCGGCTTCAGCCCGAACAGCCCGCAGCACGAAGCCGGAATCCGGATCGAGCCGCCGCCGTCCGACGCATGCGCGAGCGGCACGATGCCGGCCGCGACGGCCGCGGCCGCGCCGCCGCTCGAGCCGCCGGGCGTGTGATCGAGGTTCCACGGATTGCGGCACGCGCCGAACAGTTCGGGTTCGGTGTACGGCATCTGGCCGATTTCCGACGTGTTGGTCTTGCCGAACACGTTGAGCCCCGCCGCGCGGCTGCGCGCGATCACCGGCGAATCGTCGGCGGGGACGAAGTAGCGATAGTGGCGGCTGCCCATCGACAGCGGCAGCCCGGCGACCGCCGCGCCGAGATCCTTGACGAGATACGGGACGCCCGCGAACGGCGCATCGGCGCCGGTATCGACGGCCGATTCCGCCCGCTTGCGCGCATCGTCGTAGTCCTGCAGCACGATCGCGTTGATCGCGCCGTTCACCGCTTCGGCCTGGCCGATCGCGGCGTCCAGCAGTTCGCGCGGGCTCGCCTTGCGCTCGCGCACGAGTGCGGCGAGGCCGAGCGCGTCATGCGCGAGATAGTCCGAGTGCATCGCAGTCACCCCCGTTGTGACCCGTGGCGATGAAAGGAGGATAACGCGGGCCCGACGCGCCGGGCCCGCTGCCGGCCGCCGTTACGCGTGCTCGGCGAGGAACGTCAGCGTGCGGCCGTGCGCGAGCGCCGACGCGCGCTGGTTGTACGACGCGCGATCGGTGCAGTTGAAGCCGTGTTCGGCGCCCGGATACAGATGGAACGACGCGTTGTGGCGGCCCGCGAACGCGGCCTTCACCTGCTCGACGGCGTCGAGCGGGATTCCGTGGTCGTTCTCCGCGTAGTGGAACAGGATCGGCTGCGTGATCTTGCCGGCGAGGTCAAGCGCATTCTGGATGCCGCCGCCGTAATAGGCGACCGCCGCATCGACCTTGCCGGCCGCGGCCGCGCGATACGCGAGCTGGCCGCCGAAGCAGTAGCCGATCGCGGCGACCTTGCCGGTGGCTTCGGGGCGCGCGCGCAACGCGTCGGCGGCCGCGCCGATGTCCGCGATCGCGAGACCGACGTCGGTCTTCTTCATCAGTTCGATGCCCTTGTCGCGATCGGCGCCTTCGTAGGTCAGCTCGACGCGCGGCTGCGTGCGCCAGAACACGTCCGGCGCGAGCGCGACGAAGCCGTCGGCCGCGTACTGGTCGGCGACCGCGCGGATGTGCGCGTTCACGCCGAAGATCTCCTGGATGATGATGACGGCGGGGCCCTCGCCGCGCTTGGGCAGCGCGAGATAGCCGCCGAAGCTGTCGTTACCGGTCGGGATGTCGATCCATTGGGCAGTCACGTTGGAACTCCTGGCGAACGGGCGCGCGACATGCGCACCGCGGATGGAAAAAAGGGCGGCCTAGTGTGCCACCAATCCCGTGGCGCTGCAGCGCGCAAGCGGCGCGCCTGCCGGGTGTGCGCGCGTGTCGAATCCGCGTCTCGGACCTGCTTCTCGCGCAGCGATCGTTTCGATCTCGATTATTCATTTTTCGGCGCTGCGCCGCTTCGATAGAGTCGACGTGTCGGCCTTTACAAAGCGCTTTCGCACATCGTCATCGAAGGATTCGCCATGCCAGCCCGTGCATTTTCCACTCCGTTTTCCGAACGCTTCGGCCTGCGCCTGCCGCTCGTGCAGGCGCCGATGGTCGGCGCGACCACCGCCGCGATGGTCGCGGCCGCATCCAATGCCGGCGCGCTCGGCAGTCTCGGCGCCGGCGCGTTCGAGCCGGATCGGCTCGCGACCGAAGTCGCCGCGATTCGCGCGGCGACCGCGCGTCCGTTCGCCGTGAACCTGTTCGTATTGCCCGAGGCCGCGCCCGACGCGGCGACCGTCGCACGCGCGCTCGCCGCGATCGATCCGTTGAACGCGACGCTCGGGCTGCCGCCGGGCACCGCACCCGCGCGCTACGCGCCCGACTTCCGCGCGCAATTCGACGCGCTCGTCGCGCTGCGCGTGCCGGTCGCGAGCTTCACGTTCGGCGTGCTCGACGCGGCCGACGTCGCGCGCCTGAAGGCCGCCGGCACCTACGTGATCGGCACCGCGACGCACGTCGCCGAAGGGCGCGCGTGGCAGGCGGCCGGCGCCGACGCGCTGTCCGCGCAGGGCGCCGAAGCGGGCGGCCATCGCGGGACCTTCATCGGCTCGGCCGACGATGCGCTGATCGGCACGCTCGCGCTGGTGCCGCAGCTTGTCGATGCGACCGGCCTGCCCGTGCTCGCGGCGGGCGGCATCATGGACGGCCGCGGGATCGCCGCCGCGCTCGCGCTCGGCGCGCAGGGCGCGCAGCTCGGCACCGCGTTCCTGACGTGTGCGGAAAGCGCGATCGCGGCGGACTGGAAAGCGCGACTGCTCGCGAGCGCCGATACGTCGACGCAGGTCACGCGCGCGATCACGGGCCGCCATGCGCGCGGATTGCGCAATACGCTGATGACGCGGCTCGGCGAACGCGTGGCCGACGTCGCGCCGTATCCGGTGCAAAACGCGCTGACCCAGCCGCTGCGCCAGGCCGCCGCGCGCGCGAACGACGGCGACTACCTGTCGCTGTGGGCCGGGCAGGGCGCACCGCTCGCGCGACGGCGCGCGGCCGCGCTCACGACGTCGCAACTCGTCGACGCGCTCGACGCCGAATGGCGCGCGACAGCCGGCTGACCGGCTCGTATCGAAGCGAGAAAAGCGCGTGTTGTCACGCGCGTTTCATTCAATGATCCCGCGCACAAAATACCGAATCGAAATGACGCGGGAATGCTTTGAATCAACCTTTCATCCGGCCGTCCGAGATTAGCGGAAACCCTTATCCGGTGGGGCTCGCGGCGATATTCGAGCATTCATTCCAAAGCGCCCATATCGGTAGTGTTACCACTACCCCAAAAAAGTCCCACAAATTAATTTGATCACCTACACTTGCGCGCAAGTACGGGCGGGCGGCCGCTACAAGCGGCTGTTTCCCTACGTGCTTGAGGCCAAGTGCATGAACGATGCAACCGGCGAATCGTCCAGTGAATGCAAACACAGGGATGGCAGCGGGGCACCGGGCGATGGCGTTTATTGGGACCGAAACTGGAGACTTACATGAATATCAAGATGCAAAAGCTGTTGCCGATCACCGCAGCGGCGATGCTGTGCGCTGCAGCTGCAAGCAACGCGGCCGCCGATCAAGTCGTCAAGATCGGCCACGTCGCGCCCTTGACGGGCGGTATTGCACACCTGGGCAAGGACAACGAAAACGGCGCGCGTCTCGCAGTCGAGGAGATCAACGCCAAGGGTCTCACGGTCGGCGGCCAGAAGATCACGCTGCAACTCGACCCGCAGGATGACGCGGCCGACCCGCGCCAGGCCACGCAGGTTGCGCAGAAGCTCGTCGACGACAAGGTCGTCGCGGTGGTCGGCCACCTGAACTCGGGCACGTCGATCCCGGCTTCGAAGATCTACAGCGATGCGGGCATCGTGCAGATCTCGCCGTCGGCGACCAACCCGGCTTACACGCAGCAAGGCTTCAAGACCACGTATCGCGTGGTGGCGACCGATGCGCAGCAGGGCCCGGCACTCGCGAACTACGCGCACTCGAAGGGCATCAAGAGCGTCGCGGTGGTCGACGATTCGACCGCATACGGCCAGGGTCTCGCGAACGAGTTCGAGAAGAAGGCGAAGGCGCTCGGCCTGAAGGTGATGTCGCACGACGCGACGAACGACAAGGCGGTCGACTTCCGCGCGATTCTGACCAAGATCAAGGGCGAGAATCCGGACGCGATCATGTACGGCGGCATGGACGCCACCGGCGGCCCGTTCGCGAAACAGGCGAAGCAGCTCGGCCTGCGCGCGAAGATCTTCGCGGGCGACGGCGTGTGCACGGAAAAGCTGGCCGACCTGGCCGGCGACGCGACCGACAACGTCGTGTGCTCGGAAGCCGGTGCTTCGCTCGAGAAGATGGCGGGCGGCGGGGCGTTCAAGGCGAAGTACGAGAAGCGCTTCGGCCAGCCGATCCAGATCTACGCACCGTTCACGTACGACGCCGTGTACATCATCGTCGATGCGATGAAGCGTTCGAACTCGACGGATCCGGCGAAGATTCTCGCGGCGATGCCGGCGACGAACTACTCGGGCGTGATCGGCACGACGACCTTCGACTCGAAGGGCGACCTGCAGCACGGCGTGATCTCGCTGTACAACTACAAGAACGGCAAGAAGTCGCTGCTCGACGAAGTGAAGATGTAAGCTGAAAAGCGGCCGACAGAAGGGGTAAAGGCGCGCCTGCGGCAACGCAGGCGCGCTTTCTTTTTGGCGAATCTGCAGCGGGTGGCGGGCCCGCCGCGCGGTCAGATCTTCAGGTGCGCGAGCACCTTCGGCGCGACGGCCGCGACAAGCGCCGCGCACAGCGCGACGACCGAGAGGCCGACGGTCAGATTCACGGCCTGCGCGACCGCGCCGATCACGACCGGACCGAACAGCAGTCCGAAATACGCGAGCCCGGCCACGTGCGCGAGGCCTTCGGCCGCGTGGATGCCTTTCACGCGCGCGGCGGCGGCGAACAGCACGGGCATCATGTTCGCGAGGCCGAGGCCCATCAGCGTGAAGCCCGTCAGCACGGCGATCGGGTTCGGCAGCAGCAAAGCGCCGATCATCCCGGCGCACGCGAGCGATGCGCTCGCGAACACGAGCTGCGGCGCGCCGAAACGCGCGCGCACCGCGTCGCCCGCGAATCGCGCGATCGCCATCCCGCCGGAGAACGCGGCATAGGCCGCGCTCGCGAGCGCGGGGCTCGCCGCGACGACGTCGCGCATGTAGACCGTCGCCCAGTCGTACATCGCACCTTCGGCGATCAGCGCGATCAGCGCGATGCCGCCCAGCATCCACAGCGCGGGCGAACGCCAGCGGTTGCCGCCGCCGTGCGCGTGCTCGTGATGCGGCACGTGCGGCAGCACGGCCGGGCTCGCGACGAGCAGCACCGCCGCGCCGACGGCCGCCGCGAGCGCGAGATGCACGGCCGGCGCCATGCCGGCCGACAGCAGCGCGCCGCCGGCCGCCGCCCCCGACATCCCGCCGATGCTGAACATCCCGTGCAGCGACGACATGATCGGCTTGCCGAGCGCGATCTCGACCGCGCTCGCCTCCGCGTTCATCGCGACGTCGAGCGTCGCCATCGAGAAGCCGAACAGCGCGAGCACGACGAGCAGCATCCAGTAGTCGGGCACGACGAGGATCAGCGCCGCGCATGCGGACATCACGAGCCCGCCCGCGAGGCACGCGGTGCGCGAGCCGACGCGCGCGATCCAGCGCGCGATCGTCAGCATCGCGGCGATCGAGCCGCCCGCGACCGCGAACAGCGCGATCGACAGCAGCCCCGGGCTCAGCGCGAACTTGTCGCGCACGGTTGGCACGTGCACGCCCCACGATGCGTACATCATGCCGGCGATGAAGAAGAGAGCCATCGTGGCCGTGCGTGCACGCTGGCGGACCGGCAAGGCCAGCAGGCGATGCGCGTCGGGCGGCGCGGCGAAGTCGGACGAGGATCGGGAGGAGGTTTCGGACACGGAGCGCTCTTGAATGGACGATGAGCGGGCGCGTCGCGCCCGTCGGATGGGTCCGATTCTATCGAACCGCTTACGGTCTTGCCGGCGCGCTGGCCGTTTGGCCGATCACGCTTCGGCGCGCGCCGCTTGCGCGGGCCGCGTTGGCCATTCGGCGGATGCCCGGCGGGACGCCGCCGCGGGTAACATCGGTGCGCAGGCGGCGTGCCCGAAGCGTTCCAGTGCGGCGCGTCATCGCCACCGTTGCCGCCCAGGCTTTTCGACCGCAGGAGTCACCGTGAACATCGATCCCGCCCTTGCCCTGCACCTGCTGCACCGCTGCGCGCTCGGCACGCTCGCGACCCACGCGCGCGACCCGCAAGGCTTTCCTTATCCGACGGTCGTGCCGTTCGCGCCCGATGCACGTCATCGCCCGGTGATTCTCGTGAGCGGCCTTGCCGAACACACGCGCAACCTCACCGCGGATCCGCGCGCGGGATTCCTCGTCGTCGACGCGCCGGACGGCGACGTGCTGAACGCCGAGCGCGCGACGCTGCTCGGTCGCTTCGTGCCGCTCGGCGACGATCCGCATGTCGCCGCGCGCTACACGCGCTACGAGCCCGATGCCGGACGCTACCTCGCGCTCGGCGACTTCACGTTCTGGGCGCTCGACATCGAGCGGCTGCGCTACATCGGCGGATTCGGCCGGATGGGCTGGGTGGACGGCGCCGGCCTCGATGCGCTGCCGCCGCTCGGGTTCGACGACGAACGGGCGTTGTGGGATGCGTACGACTCGAGCGATGCGCGCCGCGACGGGCTCGACCTGCTCGGCGTCGATCGCCACGGCGCCGACTGGCGCTGCGACGGCCGCCGCGTGCGCACGCCCTTCGATTCGGTGCCGGGCGACGCCGGTGCGTTGCGCGAACGGTTGATTGCCTGCGCGCGGGATGTGACGTGACGCCGCGGATACGGAGATGTCTGAATAGCGCCTCGCGCCGTACGATTTTCCCGAACTTGTCGTCGGATGAAAGCTTTGATTTTTCCGCATGCAGGGTAATTGCGTATATTGATAGGCCGATTACCCGATGAGTAATGTCCTAATCTCTATGCAAGCGCGTGAAAACTTGAGAAAAGGCCGCAGCCGGTCAAAATGACATGCGTAAATTACAATTGATCTCGGGATTTTCATGAATCTCGCTTCTATCAAATCTTTTTTGTGCTAATCTCTGCCTTCGAAAATCCGAGGCACAAATATTCCATGAATGGTGAGCCGGCTGCAGACCGGTGCCATTGGTCATATAGAAAGGGAAACTATGTCTTCTTACAAGGACCTGCTGGCCCAGCGGGAGAAGCTGGAGAAGCAAATCGAAGAAGCGAAGTCGCGCGAATACGCCGAAGTGCTGAATGACGTGAAGCAGAAAATTGCCGACTACGGCTTTTCGCTCGCCGAACTCGGCCTCAGCCGCGCGAAGGCAGGCAAGGTCGGTCGCCCGCGCGCAGGCGTGGCAGCCAAATACCGCGATCCGGAAACGGGCGCGACGTGGTCGGGCCGCGGCAAGCCGCCGCGCTGGATCGCCGGCAAGAACCGCGAACAGTTTGCGATTTAAACGATCGTTTAAGTCGACGTCTCAAAAAGAGCCGCGCATCCGCCAGGAGCGCGGTTTTTTGCATTTTGGAATCAGAATGTATGCGCGTTGTCATGAAAATGTCAGAAACGGGCGTGAATGAAAATGCAACCCGTTCGCATAAGCGGTTGATTTGAATGGAAAATTTCATGTTAACGGAATGCCGCAAGCGCGTCGTTTGATAGAATTCCGTATCCCAACCGATATCTCGTATTTCATGTCCACGTTTTCCGACGACGCGCAAAGCGCAGATAAGCACGCGGTCGCGCGCAAGAGCACCCTCGTCAGTATTGTGCTGAATGTGGTGCTTGCGACGTTTCAGATCGTCGTCGGCGTGGTTGCGCATTCGCAGGCATTGATTGCCGATGGCATCCATTCGATTTCCGATTTGATCTCGGATTTTGTCGTGCTGGTTGCGAATCGCCATAGTGGTGCATCGCCGGATGCCGATCACAATTACGGACACAGCCGTTATGAGACCGTCGCGTCGCTGTTTCTCGGCGCGATCCTGATCGCGGTCGGCATCGGCATGCTCTGGCGCGCCGGCGATCGCCTCGTCAATCTCGAAAACATCCCGGCCGTCCATTTTTCCGCGTTGATCGTCGCGCTGACCGTGCTCGTGTCGAAAGAGGCGCTGTTCCGCTACATGCTGCGCGAGGCACGGCGCGTGCGTTCGGCGATGCTCGTCGCGAACGCGTGGCATGCGCGCTCGGATGCCGCTTCGTCGCTCGTCGTCGCGATCGGCATCGTCGGCAGTCTCGCCGGCGTGCGGCTGCTCGACCCGATCGCCGCGGCGATCGTCGGTTTCATGGTCGCGCGCATGGGCTGGACGTTCGGCTACGACGCGCTTCAGGACCTGTCGGATCGCGCACTCGACACCGCCGACACGGCCGAGATCCGCGCGCTGCTCGAGGCGACGCCGGGTGTGCGCGACGTGCACGACCTGCGCACGCGCAAGATGGGCGATGCGGCGCTCGTCGACGCGCACATCCTCGTCGATCCGATGATCTCCGTCTCAGAAGGCCATTACATCGCGGAAACCGCGCGTGCGCGCGTGCTGCGCGACCCGCGCGTGCTCGACGCGCTGATCCACGTCGACCCGGAGAACGACACGGCGCGCCGTCCGGCGCTCGCGCTGCCGCCGCGTGCCGAGATCACGGCGCGGCTCGAGGCCGCGCTCGCGCAACGCGGGCTGCATCCGGCCGCGATCAATCTGCACTACTTGAGTACGGGGCTCGAGATCGACGTGACGCTGGATGCCGGCGCGGGCGATACCGACGCGGCGCTGGCCAGCCGGCTCGACGTCGACGCGTTGAAGCGGCAGTTCGGCGCGCGCCGGATCGGCTTCACGCGCGGGCTGCCCGCGCAGGCCTGAGCGGCGCGGGCGACCGCGGGCCGCGCGTTACAGCGGCAGTTGCGTGTCGAACTTGATTTCGCGCAGCACGACGCTCGTGCGCACCTGCGACACGGCCGGGATCTTGAAGATCCGTTCGTGCAGGAAGACGTCGTAGGCCTTGATGTCGGGGGCGACGATCTTGAGGATGTAATCGGCCTCGCCCGTCGTGCTGTAGCACTCGGTGACTTCCGGGCAGGTCGCGATCTCGCGCTCGAACTGCTCGACGCCGCCTTCGTTGTGGCGGGTCAGGTGCACGTGCGCGAGCGCGCACACGTGCAGGCCGAGCTTCTCGCGATCGAGCAGCGCGGTGTAGCGCTGGATCACGCCGGACTGTTCCATGTCCTTGATGCGGCGCCAGCACGGCGTGCTCGACAGGCCGACCTGGTCGGAGATTTCCTGCACGGAACGGCGCGCGTCGAGCTGCAACAGGCGAAGGATTTTTTGCGAAAAGGAATCGAGCGTCACCTGCGCCTCCATGCGGCAGCTACAACACGCTGAATGTTAGAGGGCCGGGAAAGGAAAGGCAATCTGGCGGCGCGTCGCTGAGCGAGATTCGCTAATTTGCACGCGGATCCGTGGGATTTTGTCCCGCCCCCGCCTGCTCCGACCGATCGGTGTCGCCCACCGCGAGGCCCGCGAGCGCGGCCTGCTGGCGGCGCAGGTCGGCGAGCATGTTGCAGAACAGCGCGCCTTGCTCGATCGCGTCGTCGAGCGCGACGTGCGTGTGCGGATGATCGTCGAACCAGTGCTTCGGAAAGCGCGGCTTGATCGCCTTGCGGTACGGCAGGCCCGTCATCGCGAACGCGAGCGTCTTGATGTCGAGCGCCGACCACGAGAACGGGCAGCGTCCGGCGAAGCGCATCATGTACCAGAACATGAACGTGAAATCGAAGCCGGCCGGCATCGCGACGAACACCGGCTTGCCGGGCAGCGCCTCGACCCACTCGACGTACGCGACGAGCGCGGCCTCGGGCGCCTGCAGGTCGCGCCGGCACGCGGCCCACGCTTCCGGTTCCGTCTTCCACCACGCTTCCTGCACCGGATGGGCCTGCGCGCCGGGCAGCGTCTCGAGGTTCGCCGAGAACGTCGCGATCAGTTGCTTGTCCTCGGTATAGGCGGCCGACGCGAAGCTCAGCATCGAGTGCGGGCCGGGAATCGGGCCGTCGGCCTCGACGTCGGTGCTGACGTAGATTTCGGGGATGGCGGTCTGGTTCATCCGAACACCTTGTCGGACACGAACGGATTCGTGCGGCGCTCGTCGCCGAAGGTCGACACCGGGCCGTGGCCCGGCACGAACGTCACGTCGTCGCCGAGCGGCCACAGCTTCTCCTTGATCGAACGCACGAGGTCCGCGTGGTTGCCGCGCGGGAAATCGGTGCGGCCGATCGAGCCGGCGAACAGCACGTCGCCGACGATCGCGACACGATGCGCGCGGCTGAAGAACACGACGTGGCCGGGCGTGTGGCCCGGGCAGTGATAGACCTCGAGCGTCTCGTCGCCGAACTGCACGGTGTCGCCGTCGTTCAGCCACTGGTCCGGCTCGAACGCCTCGGCGGCCGGGAAGCCGAAGCGCTGGCTCTGCATCGGCAGTTGCTCGATCCAGAAGCGCTCGTCTTCCTGCGGTCCCACGATCGGCACGCCGTAGTGCGTCGCGAGCGCCTTCGCGCCCGCGCAGTGATCGACGTGGCCGTGCGTGAGCAGCACCTTCTCGACCTGCACGTTCTGCCGCGCGATCTCCTGTTCGATCCGTTCGATGTCGCCGCCCGGATCGACGACGGCGGCGCGGCCGGTCTTTTCGCAGACGAGCAGCGAGCAGTTCTGCTGGAACGGCGTGACCGGAATGAGCGTGACTTTCATGGAGGCACCGGCGGCTAAAAGGAGCGATTGTACCGGTCGCGCGCGCTGCCCGCCGCCTTTGCGGCGCGGCGTCGGACGCGCTGCTCAGGGCAATCCCGGAGCATTCCGATTGTTACAGCCATAGTGAGAATCAATGGTCCGGACGGGGCGCTTTTCGAGCCGGGGTTTTGGTTTATGTATAATGCCGCCCATTGCGCGTGAATTTCACGCAATTCGCTGGTGTTTCGGCCCCGTTAAAAAAGGGGTGTCGGATCACCGTCAAGCATCGACCGCCGGGGAGTCCGGCGGTGTATCCAGCACCGAGCATTCGGTGCTCACGTCTTGTCCGGCCGGGTGCTGCGCGCCCGTTCTGCGGCCCTGCTGCCGCGCCGCCGGATGAGGCCTGTGCCGCCGTTCCTGTGCGTTGGCTGTATGCAGCGCGCGCGAACGTGAAGCCATGTTCGATGGCGGCATGTGGGGTCTGGTCAGGCTGCCGGGGACAGGTTGCGCCAGACGTGAAAACTAATCAGGACGGTTGCGGCAGAGACGAAAGCCGCGCCCATGCTAGCCGCCTGCTCGCGTAGCCGAGCGGGGCGTGCACGCATTTGCCGTCCGGGCCGCGTATCTGCGTTGTTGAGCAGCGTTGTATCGGTGCGGCCCGAACCAGAAGGCGACACGTCGATGAACTTTCGTTTTCCGACTCGATTCGGGACCATTGCATTATTTTTTGCGCTGACGGGCTGTGCGGTGCCACCCAGCCAGACCACCAGCAGCGCCAACCAGAAGAACGCGGTCAGCAAGACGGCCGCTGCCGCGAAAGCGGATGACGACAAGCAGCAACTGAATTTCGATTCCGCGCTGGCATCGATGCCGGCTGCCGACAGCAAGGACGCGAAGAAGTCGTCGCTGGCGGACGCCGAGCCGATCGACGGCAAGGACGTGTCCGACTTCCGCCAGACGGGCCGGGCATCGTGGTACGGCCGGGATTTCCACGGCCGCCGCACCGCGAACGGCGAGCGTTTCAACATGAACGCGCTGACCGCCGCGCACCGCACGCTGCCGCTGTCGTCGTACATCAAGGTGACGAATCCGTCGAGCGGCAAGTGGGTCGTCGTGAAGGTCAACGATCGCGGGCCGTACAAGCGTGGCCGCGTGCTCGACCTGTCGTACGCCGCCGCCAAGATGATCGGCCTCGTGCATGCCGGCACGGGCCGTGTGAAGATCGAAGGGCTGTCGCCGCAGGAAGCGCGCGAGGCGCGCGACGAAATGTTCGCGTCGCTGTCGTCGAAGTAACGCGGCGGTTCGTCCGCTCATGCAAAAGGGCTGCCCTCGGGCAGCCCTTTTTCGTTTCCGCGTGCCGGGCGGCGGATGCCACCCGCGCTCGCGCGTCAGCCTTCCTTCAGCGCCAGGGCGCGCGCATACAGCGCGTTGCGCGATGCGCCCGTCAGCGCGGCCGCGAGCTTCGCCGCGCTCTTCACCGGCACTTCTTCCAGCAGCAGCTTCAGCAGCGCGTCGTGCGCGGTGTCGTCGGCTTCGCCGAGGTCGGCCGGCGCGCCTTCGACGACCAGGACGAACTCGCCGCGCTGGCGGTTCGCATCGCCGGCGAGCCAGCTCTGTCCTTCGGCCAGGGTGCCCTGGAACAGCTGCTCGTGTAGCTTGGTGAGCTCGCGTGCGATCAGCAGCCGGCGCGCCGGACCGAACGCGTCGGCGAGGGCGGCGACGGTGTCCGCGATCCGGTGCGGCGCTTCGTAGAACACCAGCGCGTACGGGTGCCGCACGAGCGCCTGCAGCGCGCTCGCACGCTGCTTCGGCTTCGGCGGCAGGAAGCCCGCGAACGTGAACGCGCCGGCCCAGTCGCCAGCCACGCTCAGCGCGGTCACGGCCGCGCTCGGGCCCGGCAGCGGAATCACCGGGAAGCCGGCCGCGCGCACGGCGTCGACGAGCCGGGCGCCGGGGTCCGAAATGCCGGGCGTGCCGGCGTCCGACACGTACGCGACGCGTTCGCCGGCGCGCAGCAGCTCGATCACGCGCAGCGCGGCTTCGCGCTCGTTGTGCTCGTGCACGGCGACGAGCGGTTTCGAGATGCCGTAGCGGGCCAGCAGCTGGCCCGTGTTGCGGGTGTCTTCGGCCGCGATGCGGTCGGCGAGGCCGAGCACGTGCAGCGCGCGCAGCGTGATGTCGGCGGTGTTGCCGATCGGCGTCGCGACCACGTAGAGCGCGGCGTCCGGGTAGTGCTGCGTTTGCGCAAGTTCGAGGAGGGCAGTCATGGCAGGCAATGCGCGCAATCGCGGCGCAAGCGGAACAAGGACGGCATTGTGCCACGCGGCGCCGGCCGCGCCGGGCAACGAGCGCGGTTTGCCGACCGGCGGCGGCAACTTTTCCGGCACGATGCGATCCAGATCGATCGGCGCGACGTTCGAGCAGCGCGCGCGGCAGTTCCTGGAGCGCCGCGGTCTCGCGTTCGTCGCGGCGAACGTGACGATGCGCGGCGGCGAGCTCGACCTCGTGATGCGCACGCCCGACGGCACGCTCGTGTTCGTCGAGGTGCGCGCGCGGCGCAGCGCCCGGCATGGCGGCGCGGCGGCGAGCGTCGGCTTGCGCAAGCGGCGGCGTCTGGTCGCGGCCGCGCTCCATTTCTGGGCGCGGCACGGCGCGGGTGCCGCATGCCGCTTCGACGTCGTCGCGTTCGAGGCCGGTCGGCTCGAGTGGCTGCGCGATGCATTTCGTGCCGACGATGCATAGCCGCGAGCTGTGACGAGATGTAAAGAGTTCTTGTCATACCGCCGGAGAGGGTGCCGGAGTGCGGTAAACTCGCCGCACCCATGACGTTGCGCGCTGCGTGCCATGCGCGCCCAGTTCACCAGGAATCGATGTCAGTCGAACGTATTCAGCAACATTTCCGCGACAGCGCCGCGCTTCATGCCGAAGCGGCCGATGCGCTGTCGCTGCCGATCGCAGCCGCGGTCGACGCGATGTTCGCCGCGCTGGCGAACGGCAACAAGATCGTCGCATGCGGGGATGGCCCGTCGGCCGCCGCAGCGCATTACCTCGCCGTGTCGCTCGTCGGCGGCTTCGAGCGCGAGCGTCCGGGCCTGCCCGCGATCGCGCTGGCCACCGACGCGTCGCAGGGCGGCCTCACGGGGGCAGCCGCCGCCGATCAGCTGTTCGCGCAGCAGGTGCGCGTGCTCGGGCAGACCGGCGACATCCTGCTGGTGCTCGACGCGAGCGGCGCGTCGCCGCGCGTGCTGGCCGCGATCGACGAGGCGCACGAGCGCGAGATGACCGTCGTCGCGCTGACGGGCGGCGACGGCCATGCCGTGGCCGCCGCGCTGTCCGACACCGATATTCCGATCAGCGTGCCCGCCTCGCGTGCGGCGCGCGTCCACGAAGTCCATCTGCTGACCATCCACTGCCTGTGCGACGGCATCGACGCGATGCTGCTGGGTGAGGATTGAACGAAGGAGAGCCGTCGATGAATCAAAGCCGCGTCAAACAGACGCTCGTCAGAACCACGTTGCTCGCCGCGCTGACGGCGGGCCTCGCGATGTCGCTGCAGGGCTGCGTGCTCGGCGTGCTTGGGGCGGCGGCCGGCGGCGGCGCGCTGATCGCGACCGATCGCCGCACGCTCGGCGCGCAGACCGAGGATCGCGAGATCCAGGTCAAGTCGCTCTCGCAGATCAACAACGGGCTGCCGGACCAGTCGCACGTGAACGTGACGGTGTTCAACCGTCGCGTGCTGCTGACGGGCGAAGTGCCGAACAACGCGTCGAAGCAGCGCGCCGAGGAAATCGTGCGCGGCATCAACAACGTGAACGGCATCGTCAACGAGCTGTCGGTCGAGCCGTCGTCGTCGCTGTCGTCGCGCGCGAACGACTCGTACCTCGAAGGACGCGTGAAGTCCGAGCTGATCGCCACCAAGGGGCTGTCGGCGAACTACTACAAGGTCGTCAGCGAGCGCGGCAACGTCTATCTGATGGGGCTCGTGACGGTCGACGAAGGCAATCGCGGCGCCGATGCGGCCAGCCAGGTGCCGGGCGTCGAGAAGGTCGTGAAGGTGTTCCAGTACATCCAGCCGCAGGACGCGCAGGCGTTGCAGGCCGCGTCGCCGAGCGGGGCGTCCGGTGCGCAACCCGCCGCCGCGCCCGCGGATGCCGCGACGGTCGGTGCGGTGCCCGATGCGTCGGTCCAGTCCACGCCGCTGCAACCGCCGGCGCCGATCTCGAATTCGTCGAGCGTGCACCCGGGCAATCCGAAGGCAACGCCGCAATGAAGTCGACGCCGATGAAGTCCAGGCAATGGATGGTGCAGGGCGCCGCAGCCGCGGCGCTCGCGGCCGGTGTGCTCGGCACGGCGCAGGCGGACGTCGGCGACGGCCTCAAGGTCGCGCGCGGCAACGCATGCATGGGCTGCCACGCGGTGGACCGCAAGCTCGTCGGTCCGTCGTTCAAGGACATCGCCGCCCGCTACAAGTCCGATCCGCAGGCCGTCGCGAAGTTGTCGAAGAAGGTGAAGGACGGCGGCTCCGGCGTCTGGGGCGCGATTCCGATGCCGGCGCATCCGCGCATGAGCGACGCGGATCTGCGCTCCGTGGTCGAATGGGTGCTGGCGGGCGCGCCGTCAAAGTAACGCGCCGGGGGTGACGGATCCCCTATTGCCAAGCGTGGAAATGCGTGTGTATGATGGTCGACTGTTGGGGCGGTAGCTCAGCTGGGAGAGCGTCGCGTTCGCAATGCGAAGGTCGGGAGTTCGATCCTCCTCCGCTCCACCAACGGAATCAAGGGCTTAGCCGATGGCTAGGCCCTTTTTCTTTGGTAGATTCGATTTATTGCGCCAATTTTGCGCCACTCGGGCTATCAAAGCCTTGGACGCAACACTTGAGCAGCAGTGAATGGCGTCTATCACCCGTCGAGGCGATCTTCAGTGGCAGGCCCGCGTTCGCCGCAAGGGCTACCCGGTACAGATCGAGACGTTCAACACGCGAGCTGAAGCAGAGGCCTGGGCTCGGCTGATCGAGTCGGAGATCGATCGCGGCGTCTTCGTCAGCCGCGCCGAAGCGGAATCGACCAAGCTCGCGGAAGCGCTCGATCGATACGATCGCGAAATCGCCGCCTCCAAGAAGGGCTATGTGCAGGAGGCGTCTCTGCTGCGCATGTGGAAGAGCACGGTCATCGCGTCCAGACCAATGGCTTCGGTGCGAAGCGCGGACATTGCCAAACTGAGGGACGATTGGTTGAAACAGACCAATCCTCCACTGAAGCCTGCCAGCGTGGTGCGGCGCCTCGCGCTCCTCTCCGATGTCTTCAGCATCGCCCGGAAGGAATGGGGCATGGAAAGTTTGCTCAATCCCCTCGAGCTCGTGCGCAAGCCACTGGCTAACAATGCGCGCACCCGCCGGATCGCTGTTGCCGATACCTACACGGAGTCTGCACGTCAAACGGAAGCCGGGGAGTTGGAGCGTGTCGTGGCGGCAAGTGGTTCGGACTTGCTGCCCGCCATTATTTGGCTCGCCGTTGAAACGGCTATGCGACGCGGGGAAATCGTCGATCTCCAGTGGGAGCACGTTGACCTACGCCGACGGGTCGCACACCTCCCGGAAACCAAGAACGGAAGTTCCAGAGACGTTCCCTTGTCGACACGTGCCGTCGAAGTGCTCAAGGAGCAACGAAAAGCTGCCAAGACGCGCAGCGACGACGACAGGGTCTTTCCAATTCGTAGTGATGCGGTAACACGCGCGTTCGAACGTGCTGTAGAACGCGCGCGGTCTATCTACGTAACCGAATGCAAAGATGCTGGGAAAGTGCCCAGCAAATCCTATCTGGAGGATCTCCGGTTCCACGATCTTCGCCACGAGGCGACTTCTCGCCTAGCGTCGATATTCCCAGTGCACGAACTGACGAAGATTACCTGGGGCGCGATTGGTGACGCTCCCCGCGCGTCATATTCATCGAACAGCTTGCCGACCTGATCGGCAAAACTCCCGCCACCATTCGCACCTTTGTTTCGAAGGCGCAATATCGGCACCTAATCCCTGCTCCGTTCAAAATGCAGCACAGCCGCAGGCTGTGTTGGTACGAGCACGAGGTTTTCGCCTGGATTGATCGCATTCGCTGCGTGCCTGACGGCCGTAGTTCTCATTCACCCCTTCAACTGGATTTGGCTAGCTTCGGCGACGGTCTGCCTGGTCATCGCCTTGAGCACGCATGAGCGTCTCAACGCCGTTAGAGGCGCTCGGTGTAGGTGGAGGGACGTATTCGATTATGAAGACCCCCTCACCGCATGGCTCAACAAGCGAACTTCCAACCCCCGGGAGGACAAGTGATGGACATGAAGCAAACCGCAAAATCAGCCGGAGTTGAGATCGCAAAACGCCTCTTCCTTCCGTTCTACGCGTTTCGAAAGAACGTGCAATCGTTCAAGGCAGCAAAGCAGCAGCATGACGAAAACATCATCTACATCAAGGAGTTGTAGTCACGGAGACCTGGCTGCCGGCGAGCATTCTGTTCGCCCGGCGCACGAACACCCAGTGCCAAACCCAGAGGAAAACCGCAACGCCGCCCGCGATGGAGCCAATGGTATTGGGTATCAACGAAAGAACCTGGGCAAGACACCAGCCGATGCCGCTGATCCGGCCGAACGAACGCAAACCCGACAGAGCCGGGTTGATACGAGACTCCGCTTCCAGAGACTTCGCGACGTTGGAAATAATGAAGAAGTCCTCGATGAAGTTGTATGGCAAGAGGAACATGAGCCAGACGCTGTTGGGTTCGGCCGCACGCGATCCTCGGTTGACCGATTTCAGGGTGCTCCTGAGGTCGCTCGCGTAGGCATAGACCAGCGCCAGGAAAACCGCGACGACGACGATGCCACCGATTGGCCCAAGCATCTCCATTTCGCCGAGAACGCCTCCGTCTTCCGAGGGATAGATAAGGGGATAGGCGAGCCCAAAGGCGATGGGGACGCTCAGAATGCCTTTGAGAATGGTCCGTGCAGTTGCGCTCATGTGTATCGGATGGAATAGGTGCGTTGTCACAGGCAGCATAGCGAACGATTATCCTCGCGGTGCGACTTTGTCCTGGTATATGCCGCCTTCTCTCGCGACTCTAGCCGAGTCAGTGTCTTCGATTGATTCAACCCGTTCGATGGCAGCAGCGTAACCCGCTGGGAGGTGCGCCTCTTGTGCGCCAGCACGTGTTGCTTGTATCAGTTGTAGGGGGCCTAGTTGTCCTATGGCAGCCGCGCCATAATCGGAGAGGGGCCGGAATCACCTCGGTCAAATCGAAATGCAACGAAGATAATTCTATTCATGGAGTAAACATGAATCTTGATTTGATTATGAATTTTTTGGAAAAAGGCCACAGCATCCTTGTGTGGGGTGCTGCGGTCGGTGTCCCTATTATGGGTTACTTGAAATGGCGCGACGGGAACCAACGCTTCTCGCAGGGGCGCACGAAGCGCCTATTTGATTTGATGAAGAAAAAAAGGGACTGGCGCGCAATTCCATCTGGTGCCCTCCAGCTTGCGGTCAAAGATGCATTTGGAATCAATTTGAGTGGTGATGAGATTCGATTTGTATTTGAAAGGGATAATGCTATTGAAATGTTTCGCACAATCGGGCGGGCCGGGCGATTCGTTAAATTCAATCCAATCGAATCCAACTATAAAGACAATCGTCCTGCTGCATGGCGAAAATATACATTCAAGCGGACCTTTCAGACTCTTTTATTATCTTCAATTATCTTCTACTTCATTACAACTTTCGCGCTACCTCAATTAAAAATTTTCAATTCGGTAGTCACGGGAATATTGATTCTTGTCAGTGCAATCATCACATTTATTTTGATGTACGTATCAATGGCAGCGGAGTCGGCGGGACATCTGCTGAATGTCGATGAATCGTATCCACTTCCCGCATATGGTCACGTTCCGGAAGCACAATTGCCGGCTGCGACCAAAACCAGAAAGCCTCGTACTAAAAAATCGGCTGAAGCCGACGAAACGCCCAAAACCGCAACAGTCGGGCAGATTGCTCATTCCGATGCTTCGTCGCGTACTATCCGTATCGAGCGAGAGTTACTGTCCAACAGTCAGTAGGCAGGCGAAATCTGCTTAGACAATGGATCTTATTCGCAATGCGAAGGTCGGGAGTTCGATCCTCCTCCGCTCCACCAACGGAATCCGAAGGGCTCGGTCGCCAGACCGAGCCCTTTTTGTTTTTCGTGTGTCCGCTCCGCCGCCGTCATCCGCGCCCGAAACTCGGCCGCTTCGGATCGTACGTCCACCCCGGCACCAGATACCGCATCGCCATCGCATCGTCGCGCGCCGTGCCGCCGATTTGCCCGTACAGCGCATGAGCCGCCTCGACCTGCGCCATGTCGAGTTCGATCCCGAGCCCAGGGCGCTCGGGCACGGCCACCTGGCCGCCGACGATCTCGAGCGGCTCGCGCGTGAGCCGCGCGTCGCCTTCCTGCCAGATCCAGTGCGTGTCGATCGCGGTGATCGTGCCCGGCGCCGCCGCGGCCGCGTGCGTGAACATCGCCAGCGACACGTCGAAGTGGTTGTTCGAGTGCGAACCCCACGTGAGCCCCCAGTCGCGGCACAGCTGCGCGAGCCGCACCGAACCCTGCATCGTCCAGAAGTGCGGATCGGCGAGCGGAATGTCGACCGCCTGCAGCCGCACCGCGTGATCCATCTGCCGCCAGTCCGTCGCGATCATGTTGGTCGCGGTCGGGATGCCGGTCGCGCGGCGGAATTCGGCCATCACCTCGCGGCCCGAGTAGCCGGCTTCCGGCCCGCACGGGTCCTCCGCATATGCGAGCAGATGACCTTGCCCGCGGCATAGCGCGACGGCTTCGTCGAGCGACCACGCGCCGTTCGGGTCGAGCGTCGCGCGCGCGTCGGGAAAGCGCGCCTTGATCGCCGCGATCGCTTCCATCTCGTCCGCGCCGGCCATCACGCCGCCCTTCAGCTTGAAATCGACGAAGCCGTAGCGCTCGACGGCGGCCTCGGCCTGCTGGGCGATCGCAGCCGGCGTGAGCGCGGCTTCGTTGCGCAGCCGGAACCACGGGTCGGCCGCGTGCGTCTCGTCGCGATACGGCAGGTCGGTGCGGCGCCGTTCGCCGATGTAGAACAGGTACGCGAGCATCGGCACCGCGTCGCGCTGCTGGCCTTCGCCGAGCAGCGCCGCGACGGGCACGTCGAGATGCTGGCCGAGCAGGTCCAGCAGCGCGGCCTCGATCGCGGTGATCACGTTGTCGAACCGCAGGTTGATCTCGTGCGGCTGGCGCAGCACGGCGGCCTCGCCGGCCGACGTCACCTCGTGCCGGATCGTGCGTCCTGCCGCCGCGCCGGTGCCGGACAACGCCGCGCGCACCGCATTGAGCGTCGCCTGGTAACGCCCGATCGACTGGCCGACCACGAGATCGGTCATCCGTTCGAGCGCCTGGCGGATGCCTTCGCCGCCGGGCACTTCGCCGACGCCCGTGTGGCCGCTGCTGTCGTCGAGGATCACGAGGTTGCGCGTGAAATACGGCGCGTGCGCGCCGCACAGGTTCAGCAGCATGCTGTCGCGGCCGGCGACGGGGATCACCTGCATGCGCGTGACGCGCGGGGTGCAGGCACGGCGGGATTCGGACATCGGTTCGCTCCTGGTTCCGGTCATGCGCGGGCCGCCGGACGCGCCGGCGCGGCCCGCGCCGTTCAGTTCAGCTCGACGCGACGAATTTCGCCGACGACGAACAGGTAGCAGATCACGGCGACGAGCGCGTGCGCGACGACGTACACCAGCGCGCCGTTGAACGAGCCGCTGCGGTCGACGATGTAGCCGATCGCGATCGGCGTCGTGATGCTGGAAAGATTGCCGCACGTGTTGAGCAGCGCGCCGCTCAGGCCGGCGATCTGGCGCGGCGCGGTATCGGCGTTGACGGCCCAGCCGAGCGCGCCGAGCCCCTTGCCGAAGAACGACAGCGCCATGAACAGCACGACGAGCACGTGCGAATCGGTGTAGTTGCAGACGATCATCGACATCGACAGCAGCATGCCGATCACGATCGGCACCTTGCGCGCGACCGACAGCGACTGGCCCTGCTTGAGCAGCGCGTCGGACACGATGCCGCCGAGAATCCCGCCGAGGAACCCGCACACGGCCGGGATCGACGCGACGAGCCCCGCGTTGAGGATCGACATCCCGCGCGCCTGCACGAGATAGACGGGAAACCACGTGATGAAGAAGTAGGTGAGGGCGTTGATGCAATACTGCGCGACGTACACGCCGACGAGCATCCGGTTCCTCAGCAGCGCCTTCACGTGACGCATCGACGGGCCGCCGTCGCGCGCGCCGGTCGCCTGGTCGATGTTGACGAGCGCGCCGCCTTCGGTGAGGTAGTCGAGCTCCGCGCCGTTGATGCGCGGGTGCGCCTTCGGGTCGTACATCGTGCGGTTCCAGACCAGCACGAACGCGAAGCCGAGCACGCCCATCACCGCGAAGACCGACTGCCAGCCGTACGCGTGCACGAGCCAGCCCATCAGCGGCGCGAACACGACGGTCGCCGCGTACTGAGCGGCGTTGAAGATCGCCGACGCGGTGCCGCGCTCCGCGGCCGGAAACCACGTGGACACGATCCGGCTGTTGGCCGGGAACGACGGCGCCTCGGCCGCGCCGACCAGGAAGCGCAATCCGAACAGCAGCGCGAACGCGGCCGCGCCGCCGACGAAGCCGATGCCGCCCTGAAGCAGCGTGAACAGCGACCAGAAGAAGATGCTGAACGCATAGACGATGCGCGACCCGAAGCGGTCGAGCAGCCAGCCGCCCGGCAGTTGCGCGATCACGTACGACCAGCCGAACGCCGAGAAGATGAAGCCCATCTGCACATGGCTCAGATGCATCGCGCGGGCCAGCGCCGGGCCCGCGATCGCGATCGCCGCGCGATCCGCGTAGTTGATCGTCGTGACCGCGAACAGCACGGTCAGCACGAGCCAGCGCACGCGCGTGCGCCGGGCCGTTGCCGACGCGGACGCCGGCAATGCGTGAAGCGGATTCATGACTGTCTCCTCCGAAGGGCGGAAGGTGCCGTCGAGCGGCTGCGCGTCGGTGCGCGCGTTTTTTCGTGGTCATCTTGCCGGCCGGAGGCCGGACGCCGATGCCCGGAGGCGGGCGTCCGGGTCATTCTGGCATGGCGAAAATCGCGCTTTCATGCCAATTGCTGACTTGATCGATTCAGGAATTGGATCGATTGGAGACGGACGCGAATTGTGGGCGCGCTTCGCCGGAAGGTCCGTTCACGCGTGCGCGTCGTCCGGGGCGGCGCCGTGGTGGGCCGCGACGTGTTTCGCGAGAAACTCGACCGCGGCGCGCACGCCGGGCAACTGGCCGCGCCGGTGCGGCATCAGCAGTGTGGTCGTGACGGTGCCGGCCCGCCAGCCGGGCAGCACGCGCACGAGCGCGCCCGACGCGAGCGCGGCGCCCGCGATCCAGTCGGGCAGGCATGCGACCCCGAGGCCGGCCGTCGCGGCCTGCAGCAGCAGCGTCGACTCGTCCGCCTGCATCCGGATGCGCGGCGCGACGTCGACGGTGTCGCCGGCGCGCTGCAACCGCCATGGCTGAGGACCGGGATGAAGCCCGTCGTGCCGGGCGAGGTCGGCCGGCGCGTCCGGCGTGCCGGCACGCGCGAGATATGCCGGCGACGCAACGGCGACGATCGGCGACGTGGCCAGCGGCCGTTGCACGAGTGCGGAATCGGGGAGCGGTGCGAAATGGCTGCGGACCGCGATGTCGAAGCCTTCCTGCGCGATGTCGACGAGCCGGTCGCTCGCATGAATCTGCAGCAGCAGCTTCGGGTGCGCGATCGCCAGTGCCGGCAGGCACGGCGCGAGGATGTGCTGCGCCACCGGCACCGAACTCGTGATCCGCACGACGCCGGCCGGTTCGGCCGCCTGCCGCAGCACGGCGTCGCGCGCGCTTTCGGCCTCGATCACCGCCGCGCGCGCATGCTCGAAGAATTCGGCGCCGACCGGCGTCAGCCGGAAGCTGCGCGACGTGCGATGCACGAGCCGCGCGCCGAGCGTGCGCTCGAGCTCGGCCACACGCTTGCTGACCGTCGATTTCGGCAGGTCGAGCCGACGTGCGGCCGCCGACATGCTGCCCGCGTCGACCGCCTGTACGAAGAGGTAGAGATCGTTGAGATTCACTGTCAGCGTCCACCAGGAGAAACGACGGGTTTCGATTCTAGCGGCTACTGCGCGATCGTTCGTCATGGGAGCATGATTGCTCGATCAACTTCTGCGAAATCCCCATGTCTCCGATCCTTCTCTACGGCATTCCCGCCGGCTGCTCGTTCGGCTCGATCGTCGCGCTCGAATGGGCTGGCCGGCCTTACCGGCTGTCGCGCATCACGATGCCGGGCCTCGTGACGAGCGACGCCTTCCTCGCGCTGAACCCCGCCGCCGAGACGCCGGCGTTCGTGACCGCGAACGGCGACGTGCTGACCGAAAGCGTCGCGATCCTCGGCCATGTCGGCGCACAGGCACTCGACAGCGGCCTCGCGTTCCGCCAGGGCAGCGCGGATTTCGACCGTCTGAACCGCATGCTTGCGTGGTTGAACACGACGTTCTTCAGCGCGTTCGGCGCGCTCTGGTACGTGTACGAACACGGCGCCGAAGGCGCCGAGAAAACCGTGCTGCAGGCATATGGTCGCGGCAAGGTGCTGAAGGCACACCGTCACCTCGAGGCACTGCTCGAGCGCCGTGACGGTCCGTGGCTGCTCGGCGCGCAACGCACGCTGGCCGACGCGTATTTCGCGGGAATCGCCCGCTGGGCGGACTATCACGCCGTGTTCGAGCAGGACGCGTTTCCGCGTGTCGCCGCGCTGCGCGCACGGCTTGCCGATGACGCCGGCGTGCAGTTCGCTCACGCGATCGAGGAAAACCGGCCACTACCGGCGTCGTCGGCGTTCGAGGGGCATGTGTCGCTCGACGATGCGCTCGCCAGCGCGCGCGTGACCGCGATGTCGGCCGCGACGCCCTGAAGACGGGACAGCGCGCTCACTCGACGCGCGCACGGCGTCGACAAATTTTACCCGGGTGATATTGACATTCAATTTATACCCGGATAAAAATAGCATCATTCCGATTTCTGCCCACGGGCGACCACGATGACGCTCTCCACACTTCTCCCTTCCTACACGGCGTTCGACGGCCACCGGCGCGTCGCGTCGGGCCCGCTCGCGACGGTGGCGGTGGCGGTCCGGCAGGCGGCCGGCGACGCGATGTCCGGCACGATCGTGATCTTCGACGACGCGACCGGCCGCTCGATCGACCTCGACCTGCGCGGCACGGCGGACGATATTCGCGCGCGTTACGCGCCCGCGCCGGGCGAGGCGCCCGCGCCCGCCGGCGAGCCGGCCGGCGCGGCCGAACAACGCGGCCGTGGCCGTCCGAAGCTCGGTGTCGTCTCGCGCGAGGTCACGTTGCTGCCGCGTCACTGGGACTGGCTCGCCGCGCAGCCGGGCGGCGCGTCCGTCGCGCTGCGCAAGCTGGTCGAGGACGCGCGGCGCACGCACGCGGCGGCCGACCGGCGCCGCGACGCGCAGGCGCGCGCGTACCACTTCATGTCCGCGATCGCGGGCGACCTGCCCGGATTCGAGGAGGCCGCGCGTGCGCTGTATGCGAACGACCTCGCGCGGATGGCCGAGCTGATCGCCGGCTGGCCCGACGACGTGCGCGGCCATGCGCTCGCGCTGGCGCGCGGCGATCTGCCGCCGTCGACCGAAGACTGCTGACGGAGCACACGACGCGATGACGACGTTCGATCTGAACCGCGGCGCGATCGCGCCGGTCGCCGATGAAGTCGACCTCGTCGACCTGCGCGTGACCGGCACGATCCCGCCCGAACTCGACGGCACGCTGCTGCGCAACGGCCCGAATCCGCCGGGCGGCCGTTTCGAGGGCAACGACGTGCTGTCGTGGTGGCCGGAAGCGGCGATGCTGCACGCGATCGCATTCGAACGCGGTCGCGCGGCCGGCTACCGGAACCGCTGGGCGCGCACGCGCCGCTGGGCCGACGTGCACGCGCCGGAGCAGGCGCCGCACCTGCCCGACACGAATCCGAACGTGAACGTGCTGCAGCACGCCGGCGAATTGCTCGCGCTGGCGGAAGGCGGCGCGCCGCTCGCGATCACGGCCGAGCTCGACACGCTCGGTGCGCCTGCGCGGCACGCGGCGTTCGGCGGCGCGATGACCGCGCATCCGAAGGTCGATCCGGTGACGGGCGAACTGATCCTGTTTCGCGCGGACTGGCGCGCGCCGTGGCTGCGCTATGGCGTTGCCGACGCGCAGGGCGTGCAGCGCGTCGACCTCGCCGTCGACGTGCGAGCGCCGTCGATGATGCACGACCTCGCGATCACCGAAACCCGCAGCCTGCTGCTCGACCTGAACGTCGGCTACGACTTCGCGATGCTGAAGCAGGGGCACCGGATGCCGCTGCGCTGGCACGACGACCGCGACGCGCGGATCGGCGTGATGCCGCGCCACGGCGGCGACGTGCGCTGGTTCGGCATCGAGCCGTGCTTCATCCAACACGTCGTGAACGCGTACGACTGCGATGCGTCGTGCATCGTGCTCGATGCGGTGCGCTATCCGTGGTTCCTGCGGCTCGACGCGCGCACGGGCCGCTTCGCCGACAACCCGGTCGGCGAGCTGTGGCGTTACGTGATCGATACGGCGAACGGGCTGATCGACGAGGGGCCGCTCGCCGACGGCGGTATCGAGCTGCCGCGCATCAACGAAAGCCGCACGGGGCGCCGCTACCGTTATCTGTATGCGGCCGAGCAGCCGAACAACACCGAAATGCGCGGCGTGATGCGCTTCGACCACGTGCGCGGCACGACGACGCGTTACGCGGTGCCGGCCGGCGACCAGAACGGCGAGCCGGTGTTCGTGCCGCGCCCGGGCGGCGCCGACGAGGACGACGGCTGGCTGCTGGTGGTGGTCTACCGCGCGGCGACGGATACGAGCGACGTCGTGATCCTCGATGCGCGTGCGATCGACGCGGCGCCGGTCGCGACGGTGCACCTGCCGCGCCGCGTGCCGGCCGGGTTCCACGGCGCGTGGGTGCCGCGCGAGCGGCGGGCGTGAGCGGCCGCGCGCGTCACTGCGCGCGCAACGCGTCGACGATGTTCAGCCGCGCGGCGCGCATCGCCGGCAGGAACCCGCCCACGAGCCCCATCACCAGCGAGAACAGCAGTGTCTTCACGACGATCGCGGGCGTCAGCACGAAGCGGAACGACAGGTCGGAGAAGGTCTGGAAGTTGGTCGTCGAGAACGACGCGAACTCCATCAGCGATGCGCACGCGAGCCCCGCGACGCCGCCGACGAAGCCGAGCAGCAGCGCCTCCAGCAGGAACGCGGCGAGCACGTTCATGCGCTTGAAGCCGAGCGCGCGCAGCGTGCCGATCTCGGCGGTGCGGTTCGCGACCGACGCATACATCGTGATCATCGCGCCGATCATCGCGGCGATCGAGAAGATCGTCGACAGCGTGATGCCGAGGATGTTGATGAAGGTCGACAGCGCCTTCGACTGGTCGCCGTAAAACGTCTGCTCGCGTTTCGCTTCATCCGTCAGACGCGGGTCGACGTCGATGTCGGCCTTGAAGCGCGCGAAGCCGTCGGCGCTCGGGATGCGCAGCACCATCGACGAATAGCTGGTGCGCCGGAACGACTGCATCAGCTGGTCGACGTCGCCCCAGATCTCCGAATCGAAGCCGCTGCCGCCCGCGTCGAAGATGCCGACGACGGTCCAGTCGCGCTGCGCGAAATGCAGGCTGTCGCCGAGCTGCGTGCCGCTGAAGCCTTTGGCGATCGCGCTGCCGACGACGATCTCCGACGAGCCCGGCGCGAACGCGCGGCCGGCCACGAGCTTCACGCGCGGGCGCAGCGCGAGGCCGGCCGGCGACACGCCGCGGATCACGACGTTCGACGGTTTGCCGCTCGACGTCTTCACGAGCGAGATCAGCACGACGGCTTCCTTCGACACCCGCGGCCGGCCATCGGGGCCGAGCGCCACGGCCGGATGCATCTCGAGCGCGTTGGCCTGCTGGTGGTCGATCGCGCTCTGGATCTCGGTTTCCGCGCCCTTGCGGATCACCACGACGTTGTCCGGTTCGCCGGTCGACACGAGCGTCTGCGTGAGCCCCGCGTCGAGCATCTGCACCGTCGCGAACACGAAGATCACGAGCGCCATCCCGCCCGCGGTGAGCGCGGTGGTGAGCCGGCGGGTCCACAGGTTGCGCGCGATGTAGGTCAGCGGAATCGCCATGCGCTCATCCGATCGCCCGCAGGCCTTCGACCACGCGCACGCGCGCCGCCTGCCACGCCGGCACGAGCGCGGCCGCGAGGCCGACCGCGACCGAGCACGCAGCCTGCAGCACCATCGTTTCGGCCGACACCTTGAATACCGGGAAGATGCCGCCCGCGGCCTGCTTGAAGAGGCTCGCGGCCGGCGGTGTCGCGAGCATCGCGAGCCCGCCGCCGACCACCGCGATCACGACCGATTCGCCGAACACGATCAACGCGAGGAAGCCGGGGCCGAAGCCGAGCGCCTTCAGCGTCGCGTATTCGGCGGTGCGTTCGCGCGCGCTCATCGCCATCGCGTTCGCCATCACGGCCATGATGATCAGGATCACCACGTACGACACGACGCGGATCGCCGCGATGATCTGGTTCGACATCGCGACGAAGCCGAGCTGGAACGCCTGTTCGGTCTCGGTCAGCGTTTCGGCGAGCGAGTTCTTGAACACTGCGTCGACGTTGCGCGCGATCGCGGCGCCGTCGTCCGGGTTCGCGACGCCGAGCACGAACACGCCGACCTGGTCGGCCTGCTTCGGCGTGCGCTTGCGCACCGTCTCGTTCAGGTAGTCCCAGTGAAACACCAGCTGGCGCGTGATCGTCGAGTCGTCGCGGCCGTCGAGAATGCCGCGCACGACGAAGTCCCACGTGCCCGGATAGATCGTGCCTTTCAGCGGAATCACGTCGCCGACCTTGAAGCCGAACTGCGTCGCGAGCTGGCGCCCGACGAGGCAGCCGCGGCGGTCGCGGTCGTAGTCGGCGCGCTGCTGCGCGGGGAGGATGAATTCCGGATACAGGTCGAGGTAGTTTTCCGACACCGCGAAGCTCGCGAAGAAGTTCTTCGGGTCGCGGTAGATGCCGCCGAACCAGTTCGAGCGGACCACGGCGGTCACGCCGTCGACGCCGCGGATCCGGTTCTCGTAGCTGACCGGCAGCGGAAACACGAGCGAGATCGCATTGCGCGTGACGAGCCGGCCGCTGGACGCGGCAGCCGCGCCCGCGTACCACGCGTCGACGACGGTGTGCAGCAGTCCGAACGCCAGCACCGCGATGGTCAGCCCGAGCACGGTCAGCAGCGTGCGCAGCCGGTGCCGCAGCGCATTGCGCGCGATCAGCTTCAGCACGTACATCGTGCGCGCTCCCGTCCGTCAGACGGCGTGCCCATCGATCAGCTCCCCTTTTTCGAGATGCACGAGCGAGCGCGCGGCGGCGGCCGCGTGCGCGTCGTGGGTCACCATGATGATCGTCTTGCCGAGCTCGGCGTTCATCCGCTGCAGCATCGCGAGCACGTCGCTGGCCGATGCGCGGTCGAGGTCGCCGGTCGGCTCGTCGGCGACGATCAGCACGGGATCGGTGATCAACGCGCGCGCGATCGCGACGCGCTGCTGCTGGCCGCCCGACAGCTCGGACGGATAATGGGTCGCCCGGTCGCCGAGGTGCACCATGTCGAGCACCAGCTCGACGCGCTCGCGCCGTTCGCGGCGCGACAGGTGCGTGAGCATCAGCGGCAGCTCGACATTCTCGAACGCGGTGAGCACGGGCATCAGGTTGTAGAACTGGAAGATGAAGCCGACGTTCGCCGCGCGCCATTCGGCCAGTTGCGCTTCCTCGAGCCGCGAGATGTCGAGGCCGCCCACGCGCAGCTCGCCGCTGTCGGGCCGGTCGATGCCGGCGACGAGATTGAGCAGCGTGCTCTTGCCGGAACCCGACGGCCCCATCAGCGCGACGAAGTCGCCTTCGCCGATGTCGAGCGTGATATCCGTCAGCACCGGCACGATCTGGTTGCCGCGCCGGTACGACTTCGCGACGTGGCTGATCTCGACGAGCGGCGGCGCGGCGTCGTTCACGCGCGCCACGCTACTTCTTGGCGACGGTCACTTTCGCGCCGTCCTTCAGCTTCGCGCCCGGCGCGAGCACGACCGTGTCGCCGGGCTTCACGCCGCGGATCGCGACGAGTTCGCCGATCCGCGCGCCCTTGGTCACCGCCGCCGCATGCACGGTGTCGTCCTTCACGACGAACACGACCGGCCGGCCGTCGCGCTCGACCACCGCGCTCGCCTGCACGGCCGTCACCGGCTGCCGGTCCTGCGGCGACGCGGGCTTCGACAGGAACGCGATCTTCGCGCTCATGTCGGGCAGCACGCGCTCGTCGCGGTCGACGAAACGCACCTTCACGAGCACCGTCGCCTTCGAGCGGTCGACGGTCGGCACGATGCGCGACACGCGGCCCGCGAAGCGCATGTCGGGTAGCGCGTCGAGCTGGATCTCGCACGGCTGCTCCGCGCGGATCTTCGCGATGTTCGATTCGGCGACGTCGGCCTCGACCTCGAGCGTGTCCATGTCGGCGATCGTCACGACCGCGCCCTTGCTGTCCGACGCGGACGAGAACGGCGTGATGTTGTCGCCGACGTTCGCGTGTTTTGCCAGCACGATACCGTCGAACGGCGCGCGGATCACGGTCTGATCGACCGCGACCTGCGCGGCCTGCGCATTGGCTTCGGCGGACGCGATCGCGGCCTCGTCGCTGTTGACCGACGCGCGCGCCTTGTTCACGCGGGCCGTGTCGATGTCGAGCTGCGCGGCCGGCACCGCGCCCTTCGGCGCGAGCGCGGCGGTGCGGCGCAGCGCGATCTGCGCGTCCTTCAGCTCCGCCTGAGCGACGCCGAGATTGGCGCGGGAGACTTGCGCCTGCGCGCGGGCCTGCGCCAGCGACGCCTGCACGTCGCGGCTTTCGAGCCGCGCGATGATCTCGTCCTTCTTCACGCGCGTGCCTTCGAGCACGCCGAGCCATTCGACGCGCCCCTGGCCCTTCGACGCGACCGCGGCCTTGCGCTGCGGCACGACGTAGCCGGTCGCGTTGAGCTGGGTGTCGTTCTGGTACGGGTAGGCGGATGTGACGGCGGTCGTGTCGACCGTCGGGCGGCCGGTGAGCGCCAGCGCGACGACGATCGCGACGATGACGAGCGCGGCGGCGACCGCATAGCGGACCCACCGGCGCCGGCGTGGCGCGGTCGCGACAGGACGCCGGTCGATTTTCAGTTTGTCCAGATTGTGATCGGGCAATTTGGGCGCCTCGCGACGGCGGCGGTCTCGCGACCGGCCGCGTCCGGTTGGGACGGAAGGAGGCCAGTATAGCGTCGCGGCGGCGGGCGCGAGAGGCGGTTTGTCGGACGATTGATGCACGTGCCGCGGCGCGTCGCGCGGGCCCGAAACCGGCGCCTACGGGGAAACCCGAAGGATGCAAGCCGCATGTCAACTCGTCGCGCGGGCGACGCGTTATGGAGCCAGTGCATCAGAATTCGTCGAGGCGGAAAGGCAGGCGCCGACCCGCCCGGCGGCGACCGGCAGCCCGGCGCGACTGATGTTCCGATGCGGATGCCTCGCATCTCTTACCGGTACGTTTGACTTTTTCTCCGCTAAAGGAAGAACAATGAAGAAGACGCTCGCTTCGATCATGACCGCAGCATTCGCTCTCGCATCGGTTTCGGCATTCGCACAGGCGTCGGCGCCGGCAGCCGACACGTCGGCCGCGGCATCGGCACCGGCCAAGAAGGATCACAGCAAGCCGAAGCACCAACTGAAGCGGCACGGCTCGGCCAAGGGCAAGGCGAAGGCCGCAGCCGCTTCGGCCGCCGGCACGAACGACGCAGGCGCGCAGAACTAAGCACGCTTCGCCGGGGCTGGCCCTGCCAGCCGCCCGTCGCGAAACCCCGCACGCTCCGGCCTGCGGGGTTTTGTTTTTTCAGGCGTCCGCGACGTCCGGAACGTCGAGGGCCGCGGGCGGCGGCGTGCGCATCGCGTCGACCACCGCGCGCATGCGCCGCCAGTGCGACCCTTCCCAGAACACGCGCCGGCACACGTCGCACGCGGCAAAGCGCCGGTGCCGCTGCCGGACGCCGTCCGGCACGCGCGGGGCGGCGTCCGCCGCATCGAGCGCGTGCAGCGGCGCGTTGCAGCGCAGGCACAGCCGGAACGGCCGCATGTGCGGCGCGAGGTCGAGCCGCGCGAACAGCTCGCGCAACTGCGCGTCGGGCTGCTGCGCGTGCAGGTAGCAGCCGCGTGCGACCGCGCGGCGCTTCAGCAGCTCGCGGTCGCGGGTCAGCACGATCCGGCCTTCGCGCGAGGCGAGCGCGACGAGTTCGTCGTCGCGGTAGTGGTTGTCGTAGCAGGTGTCGAAGCCGGCGAGGCGCAGCAGCTGCGCAAGGCCGCCGAGATGCGCGTCGGCGACGAAGCGCCAATGGTCCGGTCGCGGCAGCAGCGATGCGCCCGCCGGCTGCGCGCGCTCCGGATGGATGTCGACGCGGTCGCCGTCGCCGAGCGGCCGGTCGAGGCCGGACGGTGCGCCGTTCACGCAGAGCCGGCCGATTTCCGTATGCGGGACGCCGAGCGCCTCGATCGCATGCTTGACCGTCGCGTCGCGGGCAAACGCGTGCGCAAACGCGCGCTCGCGCTGGGCGCGAGCGAGAAACGCGTTCAGTTCGCCGTGGAAGCGGAAGGTCGCGGTCGCCATCCGGGCAGTATCGCACCGCGCACCGCGCGCCGCGCGCCGCGCGCCGCCCGGCGCCGGGGCTGCAGGTCACCGCCATCTGTGTTTAACTCCACGCTTCACGAGTCGAAGGAGCGGGAAATGGATCTCGGATTTATCGGGCTGGGCGAAATGGGGCAGGCGATCGCGACGAACTTGCTGAAGGCAGGGCATGCCGTGCGGGTCTGGAACCGGTCGCGCGAGCGTGCCGAGCCGCTCGCCGCGCTCGGTGCGCAGATCGTCGCGACGCCGGCCGACGCGTTTCGCGGCGATGCCGTGTTCTCGATGCTCGCCGACGATGCCGCGGCGCGCGAAGTATTCGACGACGCACTGCTCGCGCAGGCGCCGCGCGGCCTGATTCACGTGAACATGGCCACGGTGTCGGTCGCGCTCGCCGAGTCGCTCGCGCACGCGCATGCGTCGCGCGGTCTCGCGTACGTTGCCGCGCCCGTGATGGGGCGCCCGGACGTCGCGGCCGCCGCGCGCCTGACGATCATGGCCGGCGGCCCGGCCGAGGCCATCGACCGCGTGCAGCCGCTGTTCGACGCGATCGGCCAGAAGACCTGGCGCTTCGGCTCGCTGCCGCAGCATGCGAACGTCGCGAAGATCGCGGCGAATTTCACGCTCGCGTCTGCGATCGAGACGCTCGGCGAGGCGTCCGCGCTGCTCGGCGCGCACGGCGTCGCGATGCGCGACTTCCTCGACGTGATCACGAACAGCGTGTTTCCGGGGCCGGTCTACGAAGGCTACGGCGGGATGATCGCCGAGCGCAGCTACGAACCCGCGCGTTTCAAGGCGCGCCTCGGGCTGAAGGACGTGCGCCTCGCGCTGCAGGCCGGCGACGCCGCCTCGGTCCCGCTGCCGGTGGCGAGCGTCGTGCGCGACAGCCTGCTCGATGCGCTCGCGCACGGCGGCGGCGAACAGGACTTCGCGGTGCTCGGCGAAGTCGCGCTGCGCCGCGCGGGCCGCTGAGCCGGCGCGGGACAGATACGCCGCGCGCGCGGCATAATCGACATTTCGTTTCTCTTTCGATCGGGGTGGGCATGAACCTGCATACGTGGTGGCTTTTCGTGGCGACGGTGTTCGTCGTGTCGGCGATTCCGGGTCCGAACATGCTGCTCGTGATGACGCACGGCGCGCGGCACGGGCTGCGGCGTTCGGTATGGACGATGGCCGGCTGCCTCACCGCGCTGGTGCTGATGCTGTCGGTGTCGGCGGCGGGCCTCGGCGCCGTGCTCGAGGCATGGCCGGCGATGTTCAACACGTTGCGCTTTGCAGGCGCGGCCTATCTGATCTATCTCGGCGTGAAGGCGTGGCGCGCGCGCGTCGACGACGAGCAGCCCGCGACCGACGTCGAAACCGTGTCGCGCCAGGTCGCGTCGGCATCGCGCTGGGTGCTGTTCCGCAACGGTTTCCTGGTCGCGGGCAGTAACCCGAAGGCGATCCTGTTCGCGGCCGCGCTGCTGCCGCAGTTCATCAACGCATCCGAGCCGACGCTGCCGCAGTTCGGCATCCTCGTCGTCACGTTCGCGGTGATCGAGGTCAGCTGGTATCTCGTCTATGCGTCGTTCGGCACGCGCATCGGCGCGACGCTGAAGAGCCAGAGCGTCGCGAAGGTCTTCAACCGGCTGACGGGCGGCCTCTTCGTCGGCTTCGGCGCGATGATGGCGCTGGTTCGTCACTGAATTCGGCCCGCGCGGTCCGCCGGACGCCCCGCACCTCGTCAGAGGGCGGGGCGTTTTCCTGTCCGGGCCCGCATCACGCGCGCGGCCATGCGGCGGCGCCGGCCCGGCGGCCGGCCGACCAGCCGAATGCCGCGGCCGCGCCCGCGAATGCGAAGCCGACGCCGCACACGGCGCTCCACCCGCCCCATGCCCATGCGCTGCCCGCGAGCGCCGCGCCGAGCGCCCCGCCGACGAAGAACAACCCGACGAACAGCCCGTTCAGACGTCCGCGCGCGGCCGGATTCAGCAGGTTGATTTCGCGGCGGCCGATCGTCTGGTCGACGATCACGCCCGCATCGAGCAGCGCCGCGCCGCTGGCCAGCAGCGCCAGCGCGAGCCCGCGGTGCGCCGACGTATCGAAGCCGAACCAGCCGGCGCCGGCGATGCCGAGCACGGTGAGCGCGGCGAGCATCGTCACGTGCGCGATGCGCTGCGCGGCCGGGCCGTGGCCGCGATCGCCGGCGCGGCCGGCCAGCGGCGTGACGATCGCGCCGCTCGCGCCGGCGAACGCGAACAGCGCGATTCCGTGCAGGTCGAGGCCGAACGGCGGCTGCGCCAGCCGCAGCCCGACGGCGGTCCAGAACGCGCTGAACGCGGCCATCGCGAGCGCGGCCGACAGCGCATGTCGGCGCAGCACGGGTTCGTCGGCCAGCAGGCGGCCCATCGACGCGAGCAGCGCGCGATAGCCGGCCGTCATCGGCGGCACGCGCGGCGGCAAGCGTAGCGCGAGCACCGCCGCGATCCCCGCGTTCGCGAGCGCGGCCAGCGCATAGAACGCGCGCCAGCCGGCCGTGCCCGCGATCAGGCTGGCGAGTGGCCGCGACAGCAGGATGCCGAGCATCAATCCGCTCATCACGTTGCCGACCGCTCGCCCGCGCTGCGCTTCGGGCGCCATCGACGCGGCCATCGGCACCAGCATCTGGATCACGCTCGACGCGGCGCCCGCGGCCAGCGTCGCGAGCAGGAAGACGGTGCCGGATCGCGTGAACGCCGGCAGTGCGAGCGCGGCCGCGCACGCGACGAGCGTCGCGACGATCAGACGGCGGTTCTCGAGCAGGTCGACGAGCGGCACCAGCAGCACGAGGCCCGCTGCGTAGCCGAGCTGCGGCAGCATCGCGACGAGGCCCGCGAGGCCGGACGGCAGCCGCAGGTCCGCGCTGATCGGGCCGGTCAACGGCTGCGCGGCGAACAGGTCCATCACGATCACGCCGACCGTCGCGGCGAAGAAGAGCGTCATGCCCGCACTGAGTGCGGGCGGCGGTGCGCCGCGCGCGGGGTGGCCGGCGGGCGAGCAGGAATCGGCAGGGCAGTTCATCGGAAGCCTGGGTTTCGAGCGAAGGAATCCCCATCGTAGGCGCCCGATGTTTATGCGACAATTGAAATATGTCTAACATGATTATGCGAGTTTGCTTTGAATACGCGTGATCTCCAGGCGTTCGTCGCGGTGGTCGACAGCGGGTCGATGGTCGCCGCCGCCGCGAAGCTTCATCTGACGCAGCCGGGCCTCACGCGACGCGTGCAGAACCTCGAAACGCTGCTGGGCATGCCGCTGCTCGAGCGGCAGAGCAAGCCGCTGAAGCCGACGGCCGCCGGGCGCGACGTCTATGCGCTCGCGCGCAACGTGCTGGGTGCGGTCGATGAATTGATGGCGGCCGGCGCGCCCGACAGCGAGCCGTCCGGCGAACTGCGCATCGGCGTGCCGCCGTTCCTGTCCGAGCTGGCGCTCGAGCGGCCGATCGACCGGCTGCGCGACACGTTTCCGCGGCTGACGCTGCGCGTGACGGCCGGCTGGTCGCCGGCGCTGGTGCAGGGCATCGAGCGCGGCACGCTCGACGTGGCGACGGTCATGGTGCCGGCCAGCGCGGCGCTACCCGACACGCTGACGGCCACGCTGCTCGGCACGCAGCCGACTGTACTCGTCGCCGCGCGCGACTTCTCGCTGCCCGACGGCCCGCTGTCGCTCGACGTGCTGTCGGGTTTTCCGTGGGTGCTGAGCCAGGACGGTTGCGGGATGCGATCGGCGCTGAGCCGTGCGCTCGGCGCGGCCGGGCTGCCGTTCGACGTCGCGGTCGAGGCGTTCGGTTCGGAGTTGCAGCTGTCGCTCGTGGCGCGCGGCGCGGGCATCGGGATCGCGTCGCCGAATGCGCTGGCGCGCAGTGCGCATCGCGATGCACTGAGGGTGGTGGAAACGGCGGGGCTGGAGACGCGGATCAACGTATGGATCGTGCACGGCGCACTGCCGGGCCGCCTGACGCGGCCGGTCGCGCTGCTGCGCGATGCGCTGGGCGAGGTGCTCGACCGGGAGATCGAGAAGGGGTCAGGTGCGAACTAGCGCGCTAGAGTGCGCATTCGAGGGAAAATCCTGATTTTCTCTACGGAAATGTTGCAATGCAGAAATCGATTCGCTATAGTTACACCTGTCTCCTCCATGTCTCCTCTGATATGGATTCAGCCCGCCTCTTAGGCGGGCTTTTTTTTGCCCGCGTTTTTTGCACGGGCCCTCCGTTCGTCCTCTGTCCGTCCTCCGTCGCCGGCGTCAGAACTTGTAGGTCATCCCGACGTAGCTGATGATCGGGTCGGCCTTCAGGTCCGATTTCGACTCGGCGAGCACCGTGCCGTCGGCCGCCTTGATCGTCACCGTCGACGTCGTCTTCAGCGGGATATACGTCACCGACGCCACCAGCCCGAAATGCTCCGTCATGTTGTACTGCAGGCCCGCGTTGAACACCGGCTGCCATGACGACGACGCCTTCGCTTCCACCGATGTCGTACCCGGCTTGCCCGCGCCCGCCGCGAGGATCGCGCCGAGGTTGTCCTGCGTCTGCTTGATGAAGTTCGTGTTGAGCTGCAGGTCGCTGAACCAGTTGTACGACACGCCGAGGCCGAGGAACGGCCGGAATTTCGCGTTCGCCGCCCCGAAGTAATACTGCAGGATCGCCGCCGGGCTCCACTGCCGCACGCTCTTCACGATCGGATTGACCGAGGCCAGCCCGATGTTCTGCGTGCCGAGCGCGCCGGCAGGGCCGGGCGGCTTGATCGTGCCCTGGCCCGACACCTTGAACACCGGCGGCACGCCGGCCACCGACGTGACCGCGATGTGGTCGGTCAGGAAGTGGCTGACCGTCAGGCCGACCGTATCGGCGCCGCTCGTACGCAGCCCGGTGCCCGGCGACGTGAACGACGGCGGCAGCCGCAGCGGCGTGTTGATCGGCGTCGGCGCGACGTTGGTCGTCATCGGCGTGCTGCTTTGCTGCGGCATCACGTGGAACCAGCCCAGCGTGACGACGTTGCTGCCGGCGCTCTGCGCGTGCGCCGCGAGCGGCGCCAGCGCGGCGGCGCCGGCCGCCGCGCAAAGAAGGGTCTTCTTCATCACGGCTGCCTCCGCTTACTGGACGAACGCGCCGATCGTGAAATACGGCGTCGAACCCGCGTTGTCGAGGAAACCGAACACGCCACCCGTGAAGATGAACTTGCCGGTCGGCGACGTGCTGCCCGAACCCGTGTGGATCGTCGTGACCGTGCCCGGCACCTTCTGCGTGTAGTCCAGGTCGAGCGCGGTCGCGAGCGATGCCTGCGACGGCTGGAACGGATCGAGCAGCGTGGCCTGCTTGTCGATCAGCGCGGTGGTCCGGTAGTCGAACTGGCTGTCGACGCCGATGTATTCGCCGTTCTGCGAGCCGGCGGCGATCGCGGTCTGCGGCGAGAGGATCGAGATGCTCGATTCGTCGTCGGCGGTCAGGCCCGGCACGCCGTTGCTGTCGGGCGTCGGGTTCGGGTTCGCGACGCCCGTGCGCACGAGGATCGGCACCAGCTGGTTGCGCAGCTTGCCGACGATCATGAAGCCCTTGCCCTGCGGCGTCGCCGACAGCGTCGGCTTCAACTGGCTCTGGTAGTTGTTGCTCTGGAATGCACCGCTGCCGTCGGCCGACTGCACGAAGTTCGTGCCCTGCTGCACGCACGCGCCGCCGGCGAACTGGCCGGTCGTGTCGCACTTGGTCCACGTGCCGTCCGCGTTGATCGTCACCTTGGCATCGATCGACGCCGGCGCGAATTTCTGCGACGGCACTTCGCCGAAGCCGATGTGGCTGTACGTGCCCGCGACCTTCGTGATGTCGGTTTCGATCGACGAGAAGCCGATGAACGGGTAGTACGGGAATTTCGTGTCGGGCACCGCGGCCTGGCCGAGCACGCCGTCGAACTGGATCTCCTTGCCGGGAATCGTGCCGCCCGCGACGCCGAAGCCGACGAAGATGCGCGCCGGACGCGATGCGTCGAGGCTCGCGCCGTTCAGCCGGAATGCGCACTGGTTCAGCTTGTTGGTCGGCAGCAGCGTTTCCTGCGTGAGCGTGCCGCTGTCGACGGTGCCCGCGCGGGTCGGCGTGACGGTGCCGGTCTTTTGCGGAACCGCCGATTCGACGTAGGTGACCTGCCAGGTCATCTTGGTCGTATCGAGCTGGACCTTGGCCAGTTCGCCGCTGCCCGCGCCGCCGGTAAACACGGTGCTGTAGTCGAGCGTCGCGGGGCAGAGCCGGTCTTCGACGAGCGGAGGCGGGTTGTCGCTGCCGCCGCCGCATGCGGAAAGAAGGGGGGCGGCAAGGGCCGCCGCCAGAACGAGGTTGCGCTTCATGTTGCTCCTCCAGATTTGTCTTGTCAGGCGGCCGGCTCCCTGTCGACCGCTTCTGTTGCTTGTGCTCGTGCTGCGTGCGCCGTGCCGGGCGCCGTCGTTTCGTGCCTTCCCTGCATCCCGCGGCGGCGCACCGGCCGCCGCCGCGTCCCCGATCGTTACTTGCTGATCTGTGCGCCCACGCCGAAGTACGGTGTCGACGACGTGCTCGCGTTCGCCGACGTCGACGTGACGCCGCCGTTCACCGTGCCCTGGATGAGCGCCGCGTACAGGCCGCCCGTCGCGATCACCACGCCCGATGCGGACGGGTAGGTCGCGCCGCTCGCCGGCGTCGTCGCCGTGTTGAGCAGGCCCGGCGTTCCCTGGCCGTAGTCGAGCGTGAAGGCGTCTTCCTCTGCCTGCGTGGTCGGGTTGATGAACGACGCGTTGCTGCCGCGGATCAGTGCGGCCGTGTACTTGAAGTTCGAATCGGCGCCCGCGTAGCCGCCGTCGATCGCGCCCGACTGGATCGCGGTCGCCGCGCCGAGCACCGCGATGCCCGATTCGTCGTCGACTTGTGCGTCGGCGTGCAGCGGCGGCGTGCCGAGGTTCACGTTGCCCGTGCGCACGACCACCGGCACGGTCGCGCCGTTGAGCTGGCCGATCACCATGTGCGCGGTGGCCGACTTGCCGGTCGCGCCGATCAGCGGCAGCCGCGTCTGCGGCAGGATCTGCGGCGCCTTCGCGCTGTTGAGGTAGCCGCCGCTCGCGTTCGCCGTCCACGGATCGCCGGTCGTCTGGCAGCCGCCGGCATTCGTCGACGTGCATGCGCCGTTCGTGTCGAACGTCTCGCTCGAATTCGTGCCCTTCGTCGCGTAGTTGCTCGACGGCACGAGGTGGTAGATCAGCGCGTTGTACGTGCCGGGCAGCTTCGTGAGGTCGGTCGTCGTGTTCGCGAAGCCGAGGAACGGATAGAAGTCGAAGTGGCGGTTCGGCACCTGGCCGACGTTCTGGATCACGCCCGGGATGATCGTCAGCCCGTCGTACTGAACCGTCGCGCCGGGGATGCCGCCGCCCGCGACGCCCATGCCGACCAGCAGCATCGGCGGGTTCGCCTGGTTGAAGTCGGCGGCCGTCGAATAGGTCGAGCCGTTCGGTGCCGTGCCCGAACCCGGCGTGAGCACGAACGCGCAGCGCGTCTGCTCCGCGGTCGGCAGCGTGCCGGTCGGCGGGTGGATGACCTTGCCGGTGATCGTGGTGCCGGCGCGGCTCGGCGTGACCGTGCCGGTCGCGAGCGGAATCGGCGATTCGAGCCACTTGAGCGTGTACGTCATCGCGACCGCGTCGATGTTGACGCTGACGATCTCGCCGCTACCGGCGCCGCCGAGGTACGTGCTCTTCACGATGTCGGCGTTGGCCGGGCACAGCGCGCCGTTTATGGGCTGCGACGGCGGCGGCCCTTGCGTGCCGCAGCTCGATCCGGAACATTGGGGCGCTTCGATCGGCGCGGGCGAGCCGCCGTCCCCTCCACCACAGGCAATCAGGAAAGGGGCGATGGCAAAGGCCGTTGCCACCCCCTTCGATAAGGCGTGCGACATGCCGCTGTCTCCAATCGTTTAATTGTGCGAGCTAATGTCGCTGTCTGGATTTTTGCTGTCAATTGATGAACTCGTCTAAAAAAGGCGATTGAAACAGCGTGCACGCAATGAATCCTTGCAGAATCTGGATTTCAGTAAGAATTAAAACGCGTGGAGGGTGCTAGAGTGCTGCCGAAGTGGGGCGGCTGCCACGCACGGACGGCTCTCGAGGCCCTCACGCGTATAACGGCAGCGTTTAAAGCGGCGGTATCCGGTTTATCCCTATTCGGGATTGACTGGATAAAATGGGGTTAATTAATCAATCGGTAATCGCGCAATGGAAAGCTTGTAAATATTTGTAAATACGCGAACCGGATTTTATTGATTGCCTGATACGGGAAAATAAAAAGCCGGCCAGCGGCCGGCTTTGCATCGTATGCAAGCGGAATCAGCGCTTGAGGCCTGCATCCTCGGCGGCGCCGATGTTGAGGTTCATGCACTGGATCGCGGCGCCCGATGCGCCCTTGCCCAGGTTGTCGAGGCGCGCGATCGTGACGAAGCGCTCTTCGTTGCCGAACACGAACAGGTCGACGCGGTTCGTGTCGTTGTTCGCCTGCACGTCGAAGAAACCGCTGTCGAGGTTCGCATCCGCGTTGAACGGCGCGACGTGCACGAACGGCTCGTCCGCGTAGTACTCGGCGAACACGCGCTGCACGTCCTGCGGCGTCGCGCGCTTCGCGAGCTGCTCGGGCGAGAAGTAGGTCGTCACGGCAAGGCCCTTCAGGAACGGGCCGACGATCGGCGTGAAGATCGGCGCGTGCGTGAGGCCCGTGTGCGCGGCCATTTCCGGCAGGTGCTTGTGCGCGAGCGCGAGCGCATACGGACGCGGGCTCGCGAGCTTGCCGCCCGGCGCCGCGTTTTCGTATTCGGCGATCATCGACTTGCCGCCGCCGCTGTAGCCGGTGATCGAATAGCTGTGCGCGGCGAAGGTCGGCGCGACGATGCCGGCATCGACGAGCGGACGCATCGCGAGCACGAACGCCGAGGCATGGCAGCCCGGCACGGCGATGCGCTTCGACGTGCGAATCTTCTCGCGTTGCGCGCGCGTCAGTTCCGGCAGGCCGTATGCCCAGTCGGCGCTCGTGCGGAACGCGGTGCTCGCGTCGATCAGCGTCGTGTTCGGGTTCTCGACCAGCGATGCCGATTCGCGCGACGCGACGTCCGGCAGGCACAGGAACGTGACGTCCGATGCGTTGATCAGGCGGCGGCGCTCGTCGACGTCCTTGCGCTTCGCTTCATCGATGCGCAGGATCTCGATGTCGTTGCGCGCCGACAGGTATTCGAAGATCTTGAGGCCGGTCGTACCTTCCTGGCCGTCGACAAAAACTTTGGTGCTCATTTCGTTCTCGCTGAATGAAACGGGAGCCGCGGCGCCCTGAAACCGCCATTTTAAGACCTCATCCGGCGGGCCTGCACCGCGCGGGGCAAAAAAAGGACGGCCCGCGGGCCGTCTTGTGTCCCTCGTGCGCGCCTGCGCCGCATTGCCGCGTCACCGGCGGCGCGAGCGGGCGCGCGTGCCGCCGCGTTCGTTCAGCGGCCGCCGGCCAGCCAGCGGGCGGTCGCGTCGGCGACGCGCCGGCCGAACGCCTTCGCGGTCTCGAGGTCGCCGGGCAGCGGGCCCTCGTCGGGCGTCGCGTCCGCCGGCGACTGCGCGAGCAGGCCCGTGAAGCCGCCGACGTAGTTGATGTCGTTGCGGGTGGCCGCCTTCGAGTTGGCCGGCATCATGCCCGTGCCGACCCACACCATCCCATGTTGCATCGCCAGCGTGACGAAATACTGAATCGTCGAGAACTTGTCGCCGTTCATCGTCGCGGAGTTCGTGAAGCCCGCGGCGATCTTGTCCTTCCACTTCTGCGTGAACCACGGTTTCGACGTGGCATCGGCGAACTGCTTGAACTGCGCGGACGGGCCGCCCATGTAGGTCGGCGCGCCGAAGACGATCGCGTCCGCCGCGTCGAGCGCGGCCCAGCCCGCGTCGTCGAGTTCGCCGACGGCGATCAGGCGTGCGGTGGCGCCGGCGTCCTGCGCGCCTGCGTGGACGGCTTCGGCCAGTTTCTGCGTGTGACCGTAGCCGCTGTGATAGACGATGACGATGTTCGACATGAAGCGTTCTCCGGAAGGGGACGACACGGCGGGCGCCGCGGCCTGCCGCGTCACGCGCCGCGGTCGGGCGGCGCGACGGATGCGCGGCGGGATGCCGCGACCGGTGCCGCCGAGTCTAGCAAGCCGAAATGACGGGAGAAAAGCACGCACGCGGCGTGGGGAAATTCGCGGGCGCGGGCGATCGCGGCCGGAGACACGCGCAATGGGGCAGGCGGCGGCGCATGCGCGCTCACTGTCCGTAAGTGACCGTGAGCCGTGCGGTGCCGATCGCCAGCGTGCCGATCTCGTGCTCGAACATCGGGGCGGGGCGCCCTTGCGCGACGCGCAGGTCCGTGCCCTTCAGCGCATAGACGGTGATCACGTAGCGGTGCGGCTTGCCGGGCGGCGGGCACGGGCCGCCGTAGCCGTCGATCCCGAAGTCGTTGCGCGCCTCGCTCGCGCCGATGCGGCGCAGGAAGCCCGACGCGCTCGCGTCGGCCGGCAGGCTCGTGACGCTCGCCGGGATGCCGGCGACGGCCCAGTGCCACCAGCCGTGCCCCGGCGCATCGGGATCGAAGATCGTGATCGCGTAGCCGTGCGTGCCGGGGGGCGGGTTGCGCCAGCTGAGCTGCGGCGAACGGTTGCCGCCCTTGCAGTCGCCGCGGTCGAACACGTTCGCGGCGCTGACGCGCCCGCCGGGCGTCAGGTCGTTGCTCGACACGGTGAACGGGCCTTCCGCCCGCGCGGGCAGGATGGCGAACGCGACGCACGCGGCGGCGCAGGGAAGGGCGGCGATGAACGGCGAAGGACGACCCGGGGACGCAGGCGAAGTGATCCGGCGATCCACACGCATATGGCGCTTCTCCCGTCACGTGGGCCGGGCCGATGCTCCCGGCATTGTTGGCGTTGTGCGTTGCCCGCGCAGCTGATGGCGACGATGGATCAAGTCTAGCATTAGGGTTCGATGAGCGATGCATGCCGCGGCCCGCGATTGGGGCCGCCCCGATGCGCATCGGTGGACGAAAAAAAACCGCTCGCGGTCAGGCGAGCGGCTCTTTCGGCCAGGGTGCCGGCTGCGTGCCGGCCCGGCATTACTCCTTCGGGGCCGTCGCGCCGCCGTGCGCGGCCGACCACTCGGCCGGCGCGTGCAGGAACTTCTCGACTTCGTCCAGCGTCTTGGTCTCGAAGTAGCCCGATGCCTTCGCGACGCGCAGCACGTCCCACCAGGTCGCCAGCGCGTGCAGGTCGACGTCGATGTCCTTCAGGACCGACACGCTTTCCTTGAAGATGTTGTAGTGGAACAGCACGAAGCAGTGGTTCACCGTCGCGCCCGCGGTGCGCAGCGCATTGACGAAGTTGATCTTGCTGCGGCTGTCGGTCGTCAGGTCTTCCACGAGCAGCACGCGCGAGCCTTCTTCCAGATGACCCTCGATCTGCGCGTTGCGGCCGAAACCCTTCGGCTTCTTGCGAACGTACTGCATCGGCACCATCATCCGATCCGCGAGCCATGCCGCGAACGGGATGCCGGCCGTCTCGCCGCCCGCCACCGAGTCGATCTGCTCGAAGCCGACGTCGCGCATGATCGTCGTTTCAGCCATTTCCATCAGCGCACGACGCACGCGCGGATACGAGATCAGCTTGCGGCAGTCGATATAGACGGGGCTTGCCCAGCCGGACGTGAAGATGAACGGTTTTTCGGCATTGAAGTGCACCGCCTGCACTTCGAGCAGGATTTTGGCGGTCGTATCCGAGATCGACTGACGATCGTAGCCTGTCATGGGCATTCCTTGGGTGATGAGCGAAGAGCGGGCGCGGGCCCGGTGGCGCAGCAAGGGGAACCTGCCCGAGGGGCCGGGGTGCGATCGGCGGGCCGACCGCATCGCTGCGCGCGTAGCCCGCTATTTTACCCGATCCAGGCCGGTTTTCGGCGGAATTCCCGCAGGTTCGGCGTGCGGCTCACCACCGGCGAAACAAACGGGGTTGGATCGCCTCGATGCGGATGCGGAGGATGCGGCGCCGCACCAACGGACGGCATTTAGGGGGTGTACACTAGGCGACCCTTAGAAATCGTTCAGTACTTTGTACTTTCCTCTTGCTACCCGCCAAGGTTCGATGGCGTGCCGATCCGGCGCGCTGCGTGCCGTCTCGCAGTCGACCACCCCTTCGATTCAAGCAGACGCGGCCCAAGGTGCTGTGTACTGAACCGTCAAAATTTCGCATGTCTCTCGCAGGTCAATCATGGACGAACAACTGAAGCAGGCCGCTCTCGCTTATCACCTGAACCCGAAACCCGGCAAGATTTCGGTCACCCCGACCAAGCCGCTGTCGAACCAGCTCGATCTGTCGCTCGCGTATTCGCCGGGCGTCGCCGCCGCGTGCGAGGCGATCCACGCCGATCCGCTCGACGCGCAGAAGTACACGTCGCGCGGCAACCTCGTCGGCGTCATCACGAACGGCACGGCCGTGCTGGGCCTCGGCAACATCGGCCCGCTGGCCGCGAAGCCGGTGATGGAAGGCAAGGGCTGCCTGTTCAAGAAGTTCGCGGGCATCGACGTGTTCGATATCGAACTCTCGGAGTCCGACCCCGACAAGCTCGTCGAGGCGATCGCGATGCTCGAGCCGACGCTCGGCGGCATCAACCTCGAGGACATCAAGGCGCCGGAATGCTTCTACATCGAGCAGAAGCTGCGCGAGCGCATGAAGATCCCCGTCTTCCACGACGACCAGCACGGCACCGCGATCATCGCGTCGGCCGCGATCCTGAACGGCCTGAAGGTGGTCGGCAAGAAGTTGTCCGAAGTGAAGCTCGTGTGCTCGGGCGCGGGCGCGGCGGCGATCGCGTGTCTGGACCTGCTGGTGAACCTCGGCCTCACGAAGTCGAACATCCTCGTCGCCGACTCGAAGGGCGTGATCTACGAAGGGCGCGGCAACCTCGACCCGTCGAAGCAGCGCTATGCGGCGACCACCGACGCACGCACGCTCGCCGACGCGATCGTCGGCGCGGACGTGTTCCTCGGCTGCTCAAGCGCGGGCGTGCTGAAGCAGGACATGGTCAAGACGATGGGCGACCGCCCGCTGATCCTGGCGCTCGCGAACCCGGAACCGGAAATCCGCCCGGAAGACGCGAAGGCCGTGCGCCCGGACGCGATCGTCGCGACCGGCCGTTCGGACTACCCGAACCAGGTCAACAACGTGCTGTGCTTCCCGTTCATCTTCCGCGGCGCGCTCGACGTCGGCGCGACGACGATCACGGAAGAAATGAAGCTCGCGTGCGTGCGCGCGATCGCCGAGCTGGCCGAGGAAACCGACCAGAGCGAGGAAGTCGCGAAGGCGTATGAAGGCCACTCGCTCGAGTTCGGGCCGGAATACCTGATTCCGAAGCCGTTCGATCCGCGCCTGATCATCAAGATCGCGCCGGCCGTCGCGCAGGCCGCGATGGATTCGGGCGTCGCCACGCGTCCGATCCAGGACATGGACGCATACCGCGAGCAGCTCGGCGCGACCGTTTACCGCACCGGCATGGTGATGCGCCCGGTGTTCGCGACCGCGAAGAAGAAGCAGGCGCGCATCGTGTTCGCCGAGGGCGAGGACGAGCGCGTGCTGCGCGCCGCGCAGTTCGTGCTGCAGGAAAAGATCGCGAAGCCGATCATCGTCGGCCGTCCGTCGGTCGTCGAGATGCGCCTCGCGAAGATCGGCTCGAAGCTGAAGGCCGGCGTCGATTTCGAGATCGTGAATCCGGAAGACGACACGCGCTACCACCGCTACTGGCAGGCGTACCACGAGATCGGCGCGCGCGACGGCGTCACGCCGGAAGTCGCGAAGGCCGCGCTGCGCAAGTTCAACACGCTGATCGGCGCGATGCTCGTGCATCTGGGCGATGCGGACGGGATGATCTGCGGGATGATCGACACGTACCACACGCACCTGAAGTTCATCGAGCAGGTGCTGGGCCGTGCGAAGGGCGCCGAGCACTTCGCGGCGATGAACCTGCTGATGCTGCCGGGCCGCAACCTGTTCCTGTGCGACACGTACGTGAACGAACTGCCGAGCGCCGAACAGCTCGCCGACATGACGATCCAGGCGGCCGCCGAGATCGAGCGCTTCGGCATCGTGCCGAAGGCCGCGCTGCTGTCGAATTCGAACTTTGGCAGCGCGCCGTCGACGTCGTCGCGCCGCATGGCCGAAGCCCGCAAGCTGATCAGCGAGCGTGCGCCGAACCTCGAGGTCGACGGCGAAATGCACGGCGACGCGGCGCTGTCGGAAGCGGTCCGCAAGGCCGCATTCCCGGGCACGACGCTGTCGGGCGAAGCGAACCTGCTGATCATGCCGAACGTCGAAGCGGCGAACATCGCGTACAACCTGCTGAAGATGGTCGGCGGCGAAGGCGTGACGGTCGGCCCGCTCCTGCTCGGCGCGGCGAAGCCGGTCCACATCCTGACGCCGGCCGCGACCGTGCGCCGGATCATCAACATGACGGCAGTGGCCGCCGCGAACGCGAACACGAAGTAAGTTCGCGCCCGCGTGTGCCGCGCATCGCGCGCGGCGCAATGAAAAACGCCACGGAACCTGCGTTCCGTGGCGTTTTTTTATGAACCGCCTCCGCGCGGAGGCGGACGTCCCGACCGCGAACGCCCGCCGCGCGCCGTTACGCGACCTGCTGGCGCGACTGCCCGCCCGTCGGCGAACGCCACTTCGCGAGCAGCGTGTTCCACTTCTGGCGAACCGCGCGCAGGTTGTTCTCCTTCACGTGGCCGTAGCCGCGAATGCCGTCCGGCAGCGCCGCCAGCTCGAGCGCGAGCGGGCGGTTGGCCGCGTTCAGCCTGGTCAGCACCTCGCCGATCAGCGCTTCGTACTCGCCGATCAGTGCGCGCTCGGTGCGGCGCTCCTCGGTGCGGCCGAACGGGTCGAGGCCCGTGCCGCGCAGGAACTTCGCCTTCGCCAGCAACCGGAACGCCGACAGCATCCACGGGCCGTACGCCTTCTTCACGAGATGGCCGTGCGCGTCCGTCTTCGCGAACAGCGGCGGCGCGAGGTGGAACTTCAGTTTCCAGTCGCCTTCGAACTGCGACGACAGGCGCGCGAGGAACGCCGGATCGGACTGCAGCCGCGCGACCTCGTATTCGTCCTTGTACGCCATCAGCTTGAACAGGTTGCGCGCGACCGCTTCGGTCAGCGGTTCCTGCGCGGCGTCGCCGTCCGCCAGCGCGCGTTCGGCTGCCCGCACCGTGTCGACGAAGGCCGCATAGCGCGCCGCATACGCGGCGTTCTGGTACGCCGTGAGGAACGCCACGCGCTTCGCGATCAGTGCGTCGACCGCCTTCTTCGTATGCAGCGCGATCACCGTCGCGCCTTGCGCGGGGCGGGCGTCGCCGGCCGCGGCCTGCTTCACGCTCGCGAGGTCGTGCGCGGCGCGGCGGCCCCAGTCGAACGCCGCGCGGTTCTTCTCGACCGACACCGCGTTCAGCTCGATCGCGCGTTGGAGCGACGCGAGCGTGAGCGGCAGCCAGCCCTTCTGCCACGCGTAGCCGAGCACGAACGGGTTCGTGTAGATCGCGTCGCCGAGCAGCGCGACCGCGAAGCGGTTCGCGTCGATGAAGTCGACGGCTTCACCCGCCGCCGCGCGGATGTCGTTCTCCGCGGACAAACCCGGGAACGCCCAGTTCGGGTTCTTGATGAACTCGGCGGTCGGCGTCTGCGCGCTGTTGACGACCACGCGCGTCGTGTCGTGCCGCATCCGCGACGTGCATTCGTCGCCGGCCGTGACGATCGCGTCGCAGCCGATCACGAGGTCGGCTTCGCCCATCGCGATCCGCGTCGCGTGGATGTCGGTCGGCGCGTGCGAGATCTGCACGTGGCTCATCACGGCGCCGCCCTTCTGCGCGAGACCCGTGACGTCGAGCACGGTCACGCCCTTGTTCTCCAGGTGCGCGGCCATCCCGAGCAGCGCGCCGATGGTGACGACGCCCGTGCCGCCCACGCCCGTGACGAGCACGCCGTATGCACGGTCGATCGCCGGCAGCGTCGGCTCCGGAATCGGCGGCAGCGCACCGCCGTCCACCGACACGGCCTTGGGCTTCTTCAACTGGCCGCCTTCGACCGTGACGAAGCTCGGGCAGAAGCCCTTCACGCACGAGAAGTCCTTGTTGCAGCTCGACTGGTTGATCTGGCGCTTCGTGCCGAATTCGGTTTCCAGCGGCTCGACCGACAGGCAGTTCGACTTCACCGAGCAGTCGCCGCAGCCTTCGCACACCGCGTCGTTGATCACGACGCGCTTCGCCGGGTCCGGATACGTGCCGCGCTTGCGGCGGCGGCGCTTCTCGGTCGCGCAGGTCTGGTCGTAGATCAGGATCGTCGTGCCTTCGATCTCGCGCAGCTCGCGCTGCACGTCGTCGAGCTGGTCGCGGTGATGGATCGTCACGCCCGGCGCGAGCAGCGCCTTCTGGCTGTCGTACTTCTCCGGTTCGTCGGTGACGATCACGATCTTCTTCGCGCCTTCGGACGCGAGCTGGTGCGTGATCTGCGGCACCGTCAGCACGCCGTCGACCGGCTGGCCGCCCGTCATCGCGACCGCGTCGTTGTAGAGGATCTTGTAGGTGATGTTCGCCTTCGACGAGATCGCTGCGCGCACCGCCAGCAGGCCCGAGTGGAAATAGGTGCCGTCGCCGAGGTTCGCGAATACGTGCTTCTCGTCCGTGAACGGCGCCTGGCCGATCCACGGCACGCCTTCGCCGCCCATCTGGCTGAAGGTGCTCGTGTTGCGGTCCATCCAGACCGTCATGTAGTGGCAGCCGATCCCGGCGATCGCGCGCGAGCCTTCCGGCACGTTGGTCGACGTGTTGTGCGGGCAGCCCGAGCAGAACCACGGCTTGCGCTCGGTCTGCACGTGCGGCTTCGCGAGCGCCATTTCCTTCGCGTTGATCACCGCGAGCCGCGCGGCGATGCGTGCGCGCACGTCGGACGGCAGCTCGAACTTCTCAAGGCGCGTCGCGATCGCCTTCGCGATGATCGCGGGCGACAGTTCGTAGTGCGCGGGCAGCAGCCAGTTGCCCATCGGCACCGACCATTCGCCGCCGGCGCCGTCCTTCTCGTCGAACTTGCCGAACACGCGCGGGCGCTGCGCATCGGGCCAGTTGTACAGTTCTTCCTTGATCGCGTATTCGAGGATCTGGCGCTTTTCCTCGACGACGAGGATTTCGTCGAGGCCGCGCGCGAATGCCTGCGCGCCCTGCGCCTCGAGCGGCCACACGCAGCCGACCTTGTACAGGCGGATGCCGATCCGCGCGCAGGTTTCGTCGTCGAGACCGAGGTCCGTCAGCGCCTGGCGCACGTCGAGGTACGCCTTGCCGCCCGTCATGATCCCGAAGCGCGCATTCGGCGAATCGATCTCGATCCGGTCGAGCTTGTTCGCGCGCACATAGGCCAGCGCCGCGTACCACTTGTAGTCGAGCAGCCGCGCTTCCTGGACGAGCGGCGGGTCCGGCCAGCGGATGTTCAGGCCGCCTTCCGGCAGGATGAAATCCGTCGGCAGCACGATCTCGGTGCGATGCGGGTCGATGTCGACCGATGCCGACGATTCGACCACGTCCGTCACGCACTTGAGCGCGACCCACAGGCCCGAGTAGCGGCTCATCGCCCAGCCGTGCAGGCCGAAGTCGAGATATTCCTGCACGTTGGACGGGAACAGCACCGGCAGCCCGCAGGCCTTGAAGATGTGTTCGGACTGGTGCGCGAGCGTCGACGATTTCGCCGCGTGGTCGTCGCCGGCGAGCACGAGCACGCCGCCGTGCTGCGACGAGCCGGCCGAGTTCGCGTGCTTGAAGACGTCGCCGGTGCGGTCGACGCCCGGGCCCTTGCCGTACCACATGCCGAACACGCCGTCGTGCTTCGCGCCGGGATACAGGTTCACCTGCTGCGAGCCCCATACGGCGGTGGCGGCGAGATCTTCGTTGAGACCGGGCTGGAAGACGATCTGGTGGGCCGCGAGGTGCTGCTTGGCCTTCCAGAGCGAGAGGTCGAGGCCGCCGAGCGGCGAGCCGCGGTAACCGGAGATGAAGCCGGCCGTGTTGAGGCCGGCGGCGCGGTCGCGTTCCTGCTGGAGCATCGGCAGGCGCACGAGCGCCTGGATGCCACTCATGTAAGCGCGGCCGCGTTCGAGCGTGTATTTGTCGTCAAGCGTGACGGACTTCAGCGCGGCTTCGAGCGACGCGCGTTGGCCTGCGTCTAGCGGGGCATTCATTAACTGTCTCCTCCACCCAGTTTGGGATCACCAAAGCTTCGATTGCGTCGACGTCTTGTGGACGTGTCGGCAGTGGCCGGCATATTGGCCGGTTTTGAGTGATGGTAGCACTGGGATAAACCCGCCGCCCACCGGCCGACGGGCAGCGACGCGTCGACGAAACGGCGCGCGGCGATGCGTTACATCATGTAAAAGCATGTAAAGCCGGTCCCATCTTCGTACAAATGCCGTTAATCTTGTCGGCCTGCCGGAGGTGCCCGGCCGCGTCGGCACGTTTCGACGCAACCGGGGAGGCGCCGGCAGTTTTAAAGGAGGTGCAATGAACACACGTCATATCCAGAGTTTCCTGATCGTGTCCGCGGCGTTTTTCGCGATGACCGGCCCGGTGCACGCGCAAGGCGCGAGCGCACTGGCGGCAGCCGGCGCGCAGATGCGTCAGATCGCGCCGGCGCAGGCCGCCGATGCGCAACCGGCGGCCGCGCGCGTCGTCGTGTCGAAGGCGAACGTGCGTTGATCCGTTCGCGCGGCCGTCGGGCCGCGCCGGAACGATGCAAAAGACAAAAGGGCGGGAATCGCAAGATTCCCGCCCTTTTTTCCTGTGCCGCCGAGGCGCGCGCGGCCCCGGCTGCGGGGCGCCGCGCGGCCGTCTGCGTCAGGCCTTGTCCTGGACCACGCCGCGGCGGATCTGGTCGAGTTCGATCGATTCGAACAGCGCCTTGAAGTTGCCTTCGCCGAAGCCCTGATTCCCCTTGCGCTGGATGATCTCGAAGAAGATCGGGCCGATCTGGTTTTCGGTGAAGATCTGCAGCAGCAGGTCGTCGCGGGCGCCGTCGATCAGGATCTTGCGCTTCTTCAGTTCGTCCAGCGATTCGCCGTGGTTCGGCACGCGGCGGTCGACCAGTTCGTAATACGTGTCGATCGTGTCGAGCAGCTTCACACCCTTGCCGCGCAGGCCGTCGACCGCGCCGTAGATGTCGTTCGTGCCGAGCGCGATGTGCTGGATGCCTTCGCCGTGGTACGCGTCGAGGTATTCCTGGATCTGGCCGGCCGTGTCCGAGCCTTCCTCGTTGATCGGGATCCGGATCTTGCCGCACGGCGACGTCATCGCCTTCGACTTCACGCCCGTCACCTTGCCTTCGATGTCGAAGTAGCGCACTTCGCGGAAGTTGAACAGGCGCTCGTAGAACTCGGCCCATTCCTGCATGCGGCCGCGATGCACGTTGTGCGTCAGGTGGTCGATGTAGGTGAGACCATGGCCGACCGGATTCGGGTTCGCGCCGACGATCGGCTCGAAGTCGACGTCGTAGATGCTGATGTCGCCGATCGCGCCCGGCTGCGCGCCGTTCTTGCCGCGCCAGCGGTCGACGAAATAGATCAGCGAATCGCCGATGCCCTTGATCGCCGGGATGTTCAGCTCCATCGGGCCCGTCTTGTTGTCGAAGCCCCATGCGCCGAGCTCGAGCGCGTGCTTGTACGCCTTCGCGGCGTCCTGCACGCGGAACGCGATCGCGCAGATCGACGGGCCGTGCAGCCGCGCGAAGCGTTGCGCGAACGAATCGGGTTCGGCGTTGATGATGAAGTTGATGTCGCCCTGGCGGTAGACCGTCACGTCCTTGTGGCGATGGCGCGCGATCGCGGTGAAACCCATCCGCTCGAACAGTTGTCCGAGCGCTTTCGGATCCGGAGCGGTGTATTCGATGAATTCGAAGCCGTCGGTGCCGACGGGGTTGTCCCAGTTGGGGATCTGCATGTCGTGTCTCCTGTGCGGGGCGATCGGCCGGCGCGACGTGCGCGTGCGCGGCCCGGTTCGATGTCGAACGCGGCGCACGCGTCGGCGTGCGCAACGAATCGGTACGTGCGACAAAGTGTAGCGGGCGGGCGCGAGCGGAAACTTGCGAACTTGATCGTCCATACCTACGATGGCGCAATTTCCAGTCTCTGAACAATCATTGGAGGGCAGAAAATGGCGCAAGCCGAATTGGATGCCATCGACCGGCGGATTCTCGCGATTCTTCAGGAGAACGGCCGCCTGTCGAACCAGGAGATCGCCGAGCGCGTGAATCTGTCGCCGAGCCCGTGCCTGCGGCGGATCCGTCGGCTCGAGGAGATCGGCGTGATCACCGGCTACGTCGCGCTGCTCGATCCGCAGAAGCTTGGGCTCGACCTGCTCGCGTACGTGAGTGTGCGGCTCGAGAAGCGCGGCGGCGTGGTGCCGGTCCGTGCCGACGAGACGTCGGCGCGCGCCGGCGCGACCCACGCGGAACTGTTCCGCGCGGCCGTGCAGACCTGGCCGGAAGTGGTCGCGTGCCATGCGATGACGGGCGACATGGATTACCTGCTGCGCGTGCAGGTCGAGGACATGGCGCATTTCTCCCGGTTCGTGCAGGAGCATTTGCTGCACCATCCGTCGGTGATCGACGTGAAGACGAGCTTCTCGCTCGAGTGCTTCAAGGAGACGACGGCGTTGCCGATCCGGTCAGTGCGTTAGCGCGTGGCGCCGGGAAGCGAGAAAGGGAAGGTGGGCCGGGCGCCCCGCGAGGCAGCCCGGTCGGCCGATGTTACGCCGTCAGCGCGGCGGGCATCAGCGATTCGATGAACTTCGACGTGCGGTGCGCCTGGCGCTTGAGCGCGTAGTCGAATACCGCGGCCTGCTCCTGCAGCATCTCGGCGAGGATCGTCGAATGGTCGGCCGGCGGCAGCGACAGGTACGCATCGGCCTCGCCGTATGCGTATTCGATCCGCATCCCGGACTTCTTCGCGATGTGCATCATCGTCGCGTTGCGCGACAGGCAATGCATGTACAGCATCGTCACGCGGGTGTTGCGGCTGCGGATCGCCGCGCGCTCGAACAGCTTCGAGCCGACGCCGCGGCCGCGGGCGCTTTCGAGCACCGACACGCCGAATTCGGCCGTGCGCTTGTCGCCATCGGCGGGCAGGTACGCCAGGTGGCCGACGCCGATCAGCTCGAGCGCATGGTCGAACACGCCGAACACCGTGTCGCGACCGAAGTCGATCGTACGGACATAGTTCTCGATCACGTGGTCAGGCACCATTTGGCCGAAGCGCAGCAGGCGGTCCTCTTCGTTGAGCGAGAGAAAGTGGGTGAGCATTTGCTCACGGTCTTTGGAAGCCAGTTCCCTGACGAGAACCGGCGCAGTACCGGCGTGGCCGACTGCATCGGCACGGCGGTTGAGTTGCGTGTTCATCGTGGGTTCCTCAGTGTGTGGCTGCACCAGTGACTTGTGCAATGCAGCGCATTTTACCTGAGGGAGGTTGGGGAAAACCCGTATTTGACGTTATTTGTGCTGAGGGTGAATTCTAAATCCGCTTAGTTAATTCTCTATCTATTTGATTTTCAACGGATTTAAAATTCATCATATGAAACGCGCGGCGGCCTGTCGCAGTGTGCCCGCCGCGCAACGCATGCTGCTGCGCGGCAATCACGCGCCGGGCGACAGTCCGTGTTCCATCAGGTCGATCACCTGTTCGGCGAAGTCGCGGTAGCCGAGGCGGCCACCCGGCTTGAGCCATGTGAACGTCCAGTTGATCATCCCGAACACCATCATCGTGACCGACGTCTGGTTTTCCTTCGAGATTCGGTCCGGATAGGCGCGCGCGAGCTGGCGCGCGAATGCCGCGACGATGTCGCGCTGGCGGTCGAGCACGATTTCGCGCTGCGCGTCCTCGAGATACTTCACGTCGTTGAGCAGCGCGACATGGCGGCTGTGCGACGTCTCGTACTCGGCGAGAAATGCGCGCACCAGCTCGGCGAACGCGTCGCGCTCGCTGAGGCCGCGCCGCTGGCTCGCGCCTTCGACCTCGGCGATGATCAGCATCAAGCGCTTCGTGTAGCGGTCGAGCAGGTCGAACAGGATCGCTTCCTTGCTCTCGTAATAGTGATAGAGACGTGCCTTCGACGTGCCGCTCGCGGTCGCGAGATCGGACATCGACGTGCTTGGGTAGCTCGTCTGCGCGAATTTCTCGGCGGCGAGATCGAGGATCTGTTCGCGCTGGGATTCGTGGTCGGGCGCTCGGGTACGGGCCATGGTCGAATGCGAAAGTTTTGTAGCGTTAGCGAGGCGCGGCTGCCGCGCGCACCTGCGTGGAAGAAAGGGCGGCCGGCGCGTCGTCCTGCAGCTCGAGTCGGCCGGCGGCCGCGAGTTCGCGGCAGCGCCACCAGGCGATCGAGTCGCTGACGAACAGCCCGCCGCGGTCGGCCCCGGCCATGATGCCGCCGACGACGCGTCGCGCGGGCAGCCAGCCGGTTTCCGCGTGCGCGACGATCAGCGCGTCGAGGTCCGCGTAGTGGCCGCTCTTGATCGTGTTGCTGACCCAGTAACGCAGTTCGGCATTCAGGTGCTTCGCCTCCTGCCATTCGAGCGCGAGGCGCCCGATGCGCAGTACCGAGATCGGCGCGGCCGCCGGCCGTTTGCGGGCGAGTGCCGCGGGCGAGAACATCCCGGTCGAACAGGCCTGGTCGGTGCGGCTCAGCGCCGCGCGCTGCGGGGCGTCGAGGTCCGCGGCCGACAACCGCACCTCGTTCAGCCGCTGCGGCACGTTGCGCAGGTGATAGGCGACGCGGCGCAACAGCAGCTTGTCGCCGACGCTCGGTGCGTGCCAGACGACCACCTGGTCGGTATCCATCGCGAGCTGGTCGAGGCGGGTGAATTCAGCTTCGATCTCCGCATGCCAGTCGGGAATCTGGTCGCCGAGCACGCGCTGCCAGAACTCGGCGCGCGTGTCGGGCGTCTCGTCGGCGCCCTTCAGCGGCCCGACCGCGAGATCGTCGAGCAATCCGACGACGCGCTCGTCGCGTCCGGCTTGCGCGAGAGCCTCGCGCAGCGACGCGGCGGCGGTGCCGCCCTGAATCACGTGAATGGTACTCATCGGCCTGTCATCAACAAAAGAAAACCGCCGGCCGGGCGGACGTTGCGACGTCCAGCCGGCCGGCGGCCCCTAGTGTAAGCGAGATGTGTGACGACGAGAAACCGGCGCACCGCGCCGGCGCGACGCCGCTCAACGCTCGTCGAAGCTCACGACGACCTTGTCGCTGATCGGGTGGCACTGGCACGTGAGCACGAAGCCGTCCTTCACTTCGTGTTCCTCGAGCGTGTAGTTCTTCTCCATCCGGACTTCGCCTTCGACCACCTTCGCGCGGCACGTGCAGCATACGCCGCCCTTGCACGCGTACGGCAGCGCGAGGCCCGCGCGCAGGCCGACGTCGAGCAGGCTCACGCCTTCGTACGGCAGGCGCAGCTTGCGCTTCTTGCCGTCGAGCACGATTTCGAGGTCGGCGGCCGGCGTCTGGTCGGTGATCTCGACGACGGGCGCGCCCGCCTGCGGCAGCGGCGTCCCGAACCGCTCGACATGCACCTTTGCCTGCGGCACGCCGGCTGCCTTCAGCGCGGCTTCGGCCGCGTCCATCATCGGCGCGGGGCCGCAGATGAACGCTTCGTCGATCGCGTCGGCCGGCGTCAGCGTGGCGAGGAATTCCGCGCATTTCGCCTGGTCGAGCACGCCGTTGAACAGCTCGACGTCCTGCTGGTCGTCCGACAGCACGTGATACAGGACGAAGCGGTTCATGTAGCGGTTCTTCAGATCCTCGAGCTCCTCGGCGAACATGATCGCGTCGACGCTGCGGTTGCCGTAGACCAATGTGAACGTGCTGCGCGGCTCGAGCTCGAGCGTCGTCTTCACGATCGCGAGCACCGGCGTGATGCCCGATCCGCCGGAGAACGCGACGTACTGCTTGCCGTGGTCGGCGTTCAGGTGCGTGAAGAAGCGGCCGTCCGGCGTCATCACGTCGATCGTGTGGCCGGGCTTCAGCGTGTCGAACGCGAAGTTCGAAAACCGGCCGCCGCGCACGCGCTTGATGCCGATGCGCAGTTCGCCGTCGCGGTCGTAGTCGGTCGTGCCGACGCAGATCGAGTACGAGCGGCGCGTTTCCTCGCCGTCGATGTGGGTCTTCAGCGTGACGAACTGGCCCTGCGTGAAGCGGTACGCGTCGCGCAACTCGGGCGGCACGTCGAAGGAGACGGTGACGGCGTCGGCGGTCTCGGGGCGCACGTCGCGGATACGCAGCGGGTGAAATTGCGGGGTCGCCATGGTCAATAAGGTTTGAAGTAGTCGAAGGGTTCGCGGCAGTCGACACAGCGATACAACGCCTTGCAGGCCGTGGATGCGAATTGCGCGAGACGCTCGGTGCGGGCGGAACCGCAGCGCGGGCAGACGGGCGCCGCGACGGGGCGCGGCACGAAACGCACGACGTTTTCCCGCGGCGCGGCGCCGGCGCACTGGCCGACGGGCGGCGCGATGCCGTACGCGCGCAGCTTGTCGCGCGCTTCCTGGGTGATCCAGTCGGTCGTCCACGCGGGCGCGAGCACCGTCTCGATCCGGTGCGGCGGCAGGTCGGCGGCGTGCATCGCCGCGGCGATGTCCTCGGCGATCTGCGACATCGCCGGACAGCCGGAGTAGGTCGGCGTGATCACGACTTCGAGCAGGCCGTCGTCCGCGCGACGGACGTCGCGCAGGATGCCGAGCTCGCGGATCGACACGACCGGAATCTCGGGATCGGGCACGGCTTCGAGCACGTCCCACGCGCGCGCGAGCAACGGATCGTTGCGGTGCGCGGCGGGTGCGGCGTCGGCGGGTGAGGCGGTCTGGACGGACATCGTCGGGCTCCGTTGGGTCGGCCGGTTACCAGCTCGCGCCGGGGTGCTGGCGCGCGAGGCTCTGCATTTCCGCCAGCAGGTAGCCCATGTGTTCCGAGTGCTCGCCCTGCTTGCCGGTCGTCACGTGCTGCACGGGCGCGGGCAGGGTGAGCGTCGCTTCCGCGAGCGCATCGTCCACGTCCGCGCGCCATGCGGCTTCGAGCGCGGCCGGCGCCGGGCCGATGCCCGGTGCGGAAACCGCGTCGTCGATCGCGTCGGCCGCGAAGAACTCGCGCGTGTACGGAATCAGGTAATCGAGCGCGGCCTGTGCACGGCGATGCGATTCGTCGGTGCCGTCGCCGAGGCGCACCAGCCATTCGCGCGCATGCTGCACGTGATAGCGGGTTTCCTTCACCGATTTCGCGGCGATCGCGGCGAGTTGCGCGTCCGTCGACGTTTCGAGCGCGGTCCACACGTGCAGCATCAGCGTCGCGTAGAGAAAATTGCGCACGATGGTCACCGCGTAGTCCTTGTCGGCGTGCGCGGTGCCGGCGATCGGGCCGTAGTGCGGCAGCTCGGCGAGCGTGAAGTTCGCGAATTCGCGCTCGGTGCGGAAGTACGCGTAATCGTCTTCCGTCTTCGCCGCGCCGTTCAGCTGGCGGTCGAGGTCGGCTGCGTGCGTGTACAGCATGCGGGCCTGGCCGATGAGGTCGAGGCTCATGTTGGTGAGCGCGATGTCTTCCTCGAGGATCGGGCCGTGGCCGCACCATTCGGCGTTGCGCTGACCGAGGATCAGCGCGTTGTCCGCGAGGCGCAGCACGTAGGAGAGGTGTTCGGGCGTGATCGTCATGGTGCGGGCGTTACATGTGGTTGACTTCGTCGGGCAGCGTGTAGAACGTCGGGTGACGGTAGATCTTGTCGCCCGCCGGTTCGAACAGCTCGGCCTTCTCGGCCGGATCCGACGCGGTGATCGCCGACGACGGCACCACCCAGATGCTCACGCCTTCCTGGCGCCGCGTGTAGACGTCGCGCGCCATGCGCAGCGCCATCGACGCGTCGGCCGCGTGCAGGCTGCCGCAATGCTTGTGGTCGAGGCCCTGCTTGCTGCGCACGAACACTTCCCAGATCGGCCATTCCTTGTTCATCACTCTCTCTCCTGAATCCTGTATTCGATGGTTGCCGCTCAGGCGGCGTGCTGTTCGGCGCGGGCGCGGCGCTTGGCTTCGTACGCGAGCGCGGCTTCACGCACCCACGCACCGTCCTCGTGCGCCTTCACGCGGGTCGCGAGGCGTTCCTTGTTGCACGGGCCGTCGCCGTTGACGACGCGCCAGAATTCATCCCAGTCGATCGCGCCGTAGTCGTGGTGGCCGCGCGCCTCGTTCCATTTCAGGTCCGGGTCGGGCAGCGTCACGCCGAGCACCTTCGCCTGGTCGACCGTCGCGTCGACGAACTTCTGCCGCAGGTCGTCGTTCGAGATCCGCTTGATGCCCCATTTCGCGGACTGGTTGCTGTGGACCGAATCGGCATCGCTCGGGCCGAACATCATCAGCACCGGCCACCACCAGCGGTTCACCGCCTGCTGGACCATCGCGCGCTGCGCGTCGGTGCCCTTCATCATCGACAGCAGCGCATCGAAGCCCTGGCGCTGGTGGAACGACTCTTCCTTGCACACGCGGATCATCGCGCGCGCGTACGGGCCATACGTGCAGCGGCACAGCGGGATCTGGTTCATGATCGCGGCGCCGTCGACGAGCCAGCCGATCACGCCGACGTCGGCCCAGGTCGGCGTCGGATAGTTGAAGATGCTCGAGTATTTCGCCTTGCCGGCGTGCAGCGCGTCGATCAGCGCGTCGCGCGATACGCCGAGCGTTTCGGCCGCGCTATATAGATAGAGGCCGTGGCCGGCTTCGTCCTGGACTTTCGCGAGCAGGATCGCCTTGCGCTTCAGGCTCGGCGCGCGCGAGATCCAGTTGCCTTCCGGCAGCATGCCGACGACTTCCGAGTGCGCGTGCTGCGAAATCTGGCGGACCAGCGTCTTGCGATAGGCGTCGGGCATCCAGTCCTGCGGTTCGATCTTGCCGTCCGCGGCCATGACCGCGTCGAACCGCGCCTGCTCGGGCGACTCGGCTGCGGCGTCGAGCGGTGCGACGTTGCCGGGGATGTCGAGGGATTGCGTGTACATGGCGGAGGATCTCGTCCGGTTGAATGTGTGCGAAGTATAAACCAACCGACCGGTCGGTTAATAAATTTCTTGCGGATTTGTATCGGGACTCGGGTAAACGTGGGGCGAGGGGCGCGATCGCCGGTCGGGAAGGCGGTCCGGCGCGTGAGACAGGCGGCTTCTGCGGCACAATGCCTGCTTTCCGATGAGGATTTCGCCGATGTCATTTCGAAGCAGTTTCGTCGCGACCGTGCTGGGCGCATCCGTTTTCCTGTCGCCGCTCGCGGTCTCGGCCGCACCGGCCGGGTGGGTCGCTGCGTGGGCGACCGCGTTGCAGCCGATTCCCGACCTGGCTGCGCCGCCGCCGCTCTACCGCGCGCCGGACGTGGCTGGGCGGACCGTTCGGCAGATCGTCTATCCGACGGTTTCCGGGCATGCCGCGCGGATTCGTGTCAGCAACGCCTACGGTCGCGCGCCGCTGGTGATCGAGGCTGCCAGTCTCGCGCGCGCCGGTGACGGCGCGGCGCTTGCCGACGCGACGGGTGCTGCCGTGCGCTTCGGCGGCAAGACGTCGGTGACGCTCGCTCCGAGCCAGGAACTCGAAAGCGACCCGGTGGCGATCGACGTGACGGCCGGGCAGCCGTATGCGATCAGTCTGCGCATGGGGGCAAACCAGCGGATGACCGTGTGGCACCGTGTGTCGAACCAGCTCAATTACGTATCGGCGCCGGGCGATCACGTGAACGATCCGGGCGCCGGCGCATTCCGCACGCGCTTTACCCAGTATGCATGGGTGACCGAACTGGCCGTCGAGGCGGGCGCCGCACGAGCGAGTGTCGCCGCGATCGGGGACTCGATCACCGACGGGCTGCGCTCGAGCCTGAATCGCAATCATCGTTGGCCGGATGCGCTGGCGCGCCGGCTGGCCGCGGCGGGTTCGGATTCGCTCGGCGTCGTGAATCTCGGGATCAGCGGCAATCGGCTGCTGAGCGATTCGGCATGCTACGGCACGTCGCTGGCGTCGCGGTTCGAGCGCGATGCGCTTTCGCGTTCGGGGGTGAAGGCGGTGATCGTGCTGATCGGCATCAACGACATCAACTTTGCGGCGATGCCGCCGCGTGCGGGGCTCGATTGCGACAACCCGCATACGCAGGTCACGGCCGCTTCGTTGATCGATGGCTATCGCGGCTTGATCGACGCCGCACATCGCCGGGGCGTGAAGATCTTTGGCGCGACGCTCACGCCTGCGGCGTTGCCGGCGGGGCGCGAGGCGATCCGGCTCGAGGTGAACCGGTGGATCCGGAGCGGCGGCGGGTTCGACGGGGTAGTGGACTTCGACGCGGTGTTGCGCGACCCGACTCGCCCGAGTGTGCTGCAGCGCCGATATGACAGTGGCGACGGCATTCATCCGAGTGACGCGGGTTACACGGCGATGGCCGATGCAGTGCCGTTGGAGCGGCTGCAGGCCGCGGTCGGCGGCAAGTGACATCGCTCTATATATAGAGCGAGTGATGAACGGCGAGCTTCGCCGATATGGCAGGCGACGCGTGGCCCTTCGGCCCCGAAGCCCCCGTGCGCGGAAGCGCACGGGGGCTTTTCAAAATATTTTCACAAAGGGCTTGCGGAGACGGGGGCGGGTGCATAGAATCACGCCTCTTTCGCGCTAACGGAAACGCAGCGCGGGAGGAAGAAGGGAAGCGGTGCGGTCGAGGGCGGTTGTAGAGCCACGGCGCACACGAAGTTGAACCCCAGTCGTCGCAACGAAGTAGTTCAGAAAGTTGTTGACGAGCTGAAAAAGACGGTTCATAATCTCGCTTCTCTGCTGCTGAAAACGCAGCGCTGCTGAGGAACTCCAGGTTTCTCGCAGAAATGCTCTTTAAAAATTAACAGCCGATAAGTGTGGGCGCTTGATGGCCGCGAGCTGA